>NZ_JBQNBV010000009.1:0-30223 GCF_052169755.1 Selenomonas sp.
TTTTTGGTTGTGAACCAAATTTTGGCTAAGGGGTGAGGGATTTAATGTTTAGTCCTGTGCCGGTGGGCAAGAGAAACAGGTATACCTATGCGAGAATCAAGGAAGTCATGGATATGCCGCATCTTTTGGATATTCAGAGAAACTCTTACGAATGGTTCTTGAAGGAGGGCCTGCAGGAGATTTTCCAGGATATTTCACCGATTCAAGATTTTACTGGAAATCTTGTGCTGTCCTTTGAGAACTTTTCGCTCGGTGAGCCGAAGTACGAGCTTGACGAGTGCAAGGAGAGGGATGTTACGCTCGCGGCGCCTTTGCGCGTCAACGTGCGCCTGATCAATCGCGAGACGGGCGAGATCAAGGAGCAGGAAGTTTTCATGGGCGATTTCCCGCTCATGACAGATACAGGAACCTTCATCATCAACGGTGCGGAGCGCGTCATTGTCAGTCAGCTCGTGCGCTCGCCGGGCGCCTACTACGGCGAGACGATTGATCCGACGGGCAAGAAGCTCTACAATGCGACGATCATCCCGAATCGCGGCGCGTGGATTGAGCTTGAGACGGATGCAAACGACGTCATTTCTGTGCGCATCGACCGCACGAGGAAGCTGCCCGTGACCATTCTCGTGCGTGCGCTCGGCTACAGTTCCAACAGCGCGATTGCCGAGTTGTTCAACTACGATGAGCGCATCCAGGCGACGTTAGAGCGTGATGGCGCCAATTCCAAGGAAGAAGCGCTCGTCGAGATCTATAAGCGTCTGCGTCCCGGTGAACCGCCGACGGTTGACAACGCACAGCAGCTCCTCGACAGCCTTTTCTTCGATCCCAAGCGGTATGACCTTGCGATGGTCGGCCGCTACAAATTGACGAAAAAGCTCGGCTGGAAGAGGCGGCTCCTTGGCAAGGTGCTCTCGCAGCCGATCGTGGATACAGAGACGGGCGAGGTCGTCGTCGCGGCGGATGTCGTCGTCGATGAGGCGATGCTCGATAAGATTACGGCGGAGCAGGAAGATGCGCTTTTCGGTGCGGATAAGCCTGCCGTTTTCTTCGTGCGCACGCAGAACGGCGACGGCAAGAGCATGAAGATGCTCTGCTCGCGCACGTTGCCTTACAATCATCGTACGATTACCTGCAACGATGTCATGGCGTCCATCAATTATTTGCTGAACCTCATGGACGGTTTCGGCACGACGGACGACATCGACCATCTTGGCAATCGGCGCGTGCGCTCTGTCGGCGAACTTCTGCAAAACCAGTTCCGCATTGGACTTTCGCGTATGGAGCGCGTCGTCAAGGAACGCATGACGATTCAGGACGTCGATGTCATCACGCCGCAGGCGCTCATCAACATCCGTCCCGTCGTCGCCGCAATCAAGGAATTCTTTGGTTCGTCGCAGCTCTCGCAGTTCATGGATCAGCACAATCCGCTGTCCGAGCTTACGCATAAGCGCCGTCTCTCGGCGCTCGGTCCCGGCGGTCTTTCGCGTGAGCGCGCGGGCTTTGAGGTGCGCGACGTCCACAATTCGCACTATGGGCGCATGTGTCCGATTGAGACGCCGGAAGGTCCGAACATCGGTCTGATCGGCTCGCTTTCGAACTATGCGCGCGTCAATCAGTTCGGCTTCATGGAAACGCCGTATCGCAAGGTGGATAAGGCGTCGAAGCGCGTGACGGACGATGTGCGCTATTTGACGGCGGATGAAGAAAACAAGATCGTCATCGCGCAGGCGAACGAACCGCTCGATGAAAACGGCTGGTTCGTCAACGAGCGCGTCACGGCGCGCCACAATGAGGAAACGGTTCTCGTTTCGCGCGACCGCGTCGATTACATGGACGTTTCGCCGAAGCAGGTCGTTTCCATCGCTACGGCGATGATTCCGTTCCTTGAGAATGACGACGCAAACCGCGCTTTGATGGGGGCGAACATGCAGCGTCAGGCTGTGCCTCTTTTGCGCACCCAGGCGCCTTTGGTCGGCACGGGCATGGAATACAAGGCAGCGTGCGACTCGGGTGTCATGATTCTCGCGAAGCGTGCGGGCGTCATTGAAAAGGTCACGGCAGATCAGATACAGGTGCGCACGCATGAAGGCGATCTCGACATTTATAAGCTGCAGAAATATCAAAGGTCGAACCAAGGCACCTGCATCAATCAGGTCCCGATCGTCGAGAAGGGCGAGGAAGTGTTCGAAAAGCAGCCGATCGCCGACGGTCCGGCGACAGATCACGGTGAGCTTGCGCTCGGTTACAATATTATCGTCGCTTACATGCCGTGGGAAGGATATAACTACGAGGACGCCGTGCTTCTTTCGGAAAATCTCGTGAAGCGCGACCTCTATACATCCATTCATATCGAGGAGTACGAGTGCGATGCGCGGGATACGAAGCTCGGTTCGGAAGAAATCACGCGCGACATCCCCAATGTTGCGGAAGATGCGCTGAAAGATCTCGATGAGAGCGGTATCATTTCCATCGGTGCAGACGTGCTGCCGGGCGATATCCTTGTGGGCAAGGTCACGCCGAAGGGCGAGACGGAGCTGACGGCGGAAGAGAGGCTTTTGCGTGCGATCTTCGGAGAGAAGGCGCGCGAGGTGCGCGACACGTCGCTTCGTGTGCCGCATGGCGAGGCGGGCAAGATCGTAGACGTCAAGGTGTTCAGCCGCGAAAACAACGACGAGCTGCCGCCGGGCGTCAACAATCTCGTGCGCGTCTACATCGCGCAGAAGCGCAAGATCTCGGTCGGCGACAAAATGTCCGGCCGCCACGGCAACAAGGGTGTCGTCTCGCGCATCATGCGTCAGGAAGACATGCCGTTCCTGCCGGACGGCACGCCGGTCGATATCGTTCTCAATCCGTTGGGCGTGCCTTCGCGCATGAATATCGGGCAGATTTTGGAAACGCATCTGGGCATGGCGGTGCGTGCGCTCGGAATGCAGATCAAGGCAGGCGATCCGACGGTGGGCGAGCGTCTGCGCTCGATCGGCTACGATGTAGAGACGCATGGTCTGCCGAAGCCCGATGTCGCGGGCGTTCATATCGCGACGCCGGTCTTTGACGGCGCGGGCGACGCCGAGGTGTTCGGTACGATTCGCGCGGCGGGGCTTCCTGAGGACGGCAAGACGATCCTCTACGACGGACGCACGGGTGAACCCTTTGAAAACCGCGTGACGGTCGGCTGTGTTTATATGCTCAAGCTGCACCATCTTGTCGACGACAAGATCCATGCGCGCTCGACAGGTCCGTACTCGCTCGTCACGCAGCAGCCGTTGGGCGGCAAGGCGCAGTTCGGCGGCCAGCGCTTCGGAGAGATGGAGGTCTGGGCGCTTGAGGCCTACGGTGCGGCATACACCCTGCAGGAAATTCTCACGGTGAAGTCCGACGACGTTGTCGGACGCGTCAAGACGTACGAAGCCATTGTCAAGGGGGAGAACATCCCTGAACCCGGCGTCCCCGAATCGTTCAAGGTGCTCATCAAAGAGTTGCAGAGCATCGGTCTTGACATCAAGGTTCTTACCGAAGACGCACAGGAGATCGTCATTCATGATGATGACGATGATATCAATGCGACGGCGCGTGAGCTTGATCTCGATGTTGCGGGCGTCGCGGCACAGAAAGAGCGGGAACAGCCGCCTGCGGAAGCGGGCGAAGATGCCGAGAAAGAGGAGACATCCGAAGAGGCGGACGGCGATGATATCATTGCCGATCTTGGGAGTCTTGATGCCCTGGGGGCGTTGGACGACATCGCTGACAGTGCGATGAACGACGACGATTTCTCGGATAAGTAGAAGGGAGTGAACCCTCGTTGTTGGATGTAAACGAATTTGACTCGATGCGCATCGCTCTGGCTTCGCCGGACAAGATCCGCGAGTGGTCCTATGGTGAGGTCAAGAAGCCGGAGACGATCAACTACCGTACGCTCAAACCGGAACGCGATGGACTCTTCTGCGAACGCATCTTTGGTCCGACGCACGATTGGGAATGCCACTGCGGCAAGTACAAGAGGATTCGCTATAAGGGCGTCGTCTGCGACCGCTGCGGCGTCGAAGTGACGCGCGCCAAGGTGCGCCGCGAACGCATGGGTCATATTGAGCTTGCTGCTCCCGTTTCTCATATCTGGTATTTCAAGGGCATACCGAGCCGCATGGGACTCATCTTGGATATTTCTCCGCGTTCTTTGGAAAAGGTTCTCTACTTCGCTTCCTACATCGTGCTCGATCCGGGCGATACGCCGCTCATCAAGAAGCAGCTTCTGACGGAGAGTGAGTATCGCGACAACCGTGCGAAGTACGGCAGCGCTTTCCGTGTGGGCATGGGAGCCGAGGCGGTAAAGGAGCTTCTTGCGGAGCTTGATCTCGATAAGATGAACGAGGAGCTTCGCAAGGATCTGCGCGAGGTCAGCGGACAGCGCAAGATCCGCGCGATCCGTCGTCTCGAAGTCGTCGAGGCGTTCCGCAAGTCGGGCAATCGCCCCTCGTGGATGGTGCTTGACGCCGTCCCCGTCATTCCGCCCGAGCTTCGTCCTATGGTGCAGCTTGACGGCGGACGGTTCGCGACGAGTGATCTGAATGACCTCTATCGCCGCGTCATCATCCGCAACAATCGCTTGAAGCGTCTTTTGGATCTCGGTGCGCCGGACATCATCGTTCGCAACGAAAAGCGTATGCTGCAGGAGGCCGTTGACGCTTTGATCGACAATGGCCGCCGCGGCCGCCCCGTCACGGGGCCGGGCAATCGTCCGCTGAAATCGCTCTCCGATATGCTCAAGGGCAAGCAGGGACGCTTCCGCCAGAATCTTCTCGGCAAGCGCGTCGACTATTCGGGGCGTTCCGTCATCGTCGTCGGGCCTGAGCTGAAGCTGCATCAGTGCGGTCTGCCGAAGGAAATGGCGTTGGAACTTTTCAAGCCCTTCGTCATGAAGCGGCTCGTGAGTTCTGAAGTCGCGCACAACATCAAGAGCGCCAAACGTATGGTTGAGAGAGCGCGTCCCGAGGTTTGGGATATGCTCGAAGAGGTCATCAAGGAGCATCCTGTCCTCTTGAACCGTGCGCCGACGCTGCATCGTCTCGGCATCCAGGCATTCGAGCCTGTGTTGACAGAAGGGCGCGCACTGAAGCTCCATCCGCTCGCCTGCACGGCGTACAACGCGGACTTCGACGGCGACCAGATGGCGATTCATCTGCCTCTGTCGGCAGAAGCACAGGCAGAGGCGCGCATACTCATGCTCGCTGCGAATCACATCCTCGCGCCGAAGGACGGCAGACCGATCATCGTGCCGACGCAGGATATGGTGCTTGGCGCGTATTATCTGACGATTCTTCGGCCCGGCGCTTTGGGCGAAGGCAAGCTCGTCACGGGCATCGAGGAAGCTCTTTTGATGTATCAGCATCAAGAACTTGCCCTGCAGGCGGAGATTCAGGTGCGCATCAAGGAATACGGTCTTGTCAGGACCTCGCTCGGCCGCATGATCTTCAATGAGATTCTGCCGCCGGAGCTTCGCTATTACCACAAAGACGAGGAAACGGGACAGTGGAGCCTTGGCATCCGCATGGATAAGAAGCAGCTTGGCAAGCTCGTAGCAAACTGCTTTGACCATTTCGGCGCTGCACGTACGGCTGCCGTCATCGACGACGTCAAAAATCTTGGCTATCATTATGCGTGCCTCGCAGGCATGACGGTCGCGATTTCCGATATCATCGTGCCCGAGAAGAAGCAGGAGATCCTCGCTGCGACGAAAACGCAGGTCAACGGCATTGAGCGGCAGTTCAGCCGCGGTCTCATCACCGATGAGGAGCGCTACAACAAGGTCATCGCGCTTTGGACGCAGGCGACGGACGATGTGACGGACGCCATGATGGACAACATGGACGCTTTCAACCCCATCTTCATGATGGCGGACTCGGGGGCGCGAGGCAACAAGCAGCAGATGCGTCAGCTTGCCGGTATGCGCGGTCTCATGGCTGACCCGTCGGGCAAGATCATCGACCTGCCGATCACAGCGAACTTCCGTGAAGGTCTTACTGTTTCCGACTACTTCATTTCCTCGCACGGTGCGAGAAAGGGACTTGCCGATACGGCGCTTCGCACGGCGGACTCGGGCTATCTCACGCGCCGTCTCGTGGATGTCGCGCAGGATGTCATCGTGCGTGAGGACGACTGCGATGTGGAGAGCATCAACTTGCTGCGTGAGCGTGCGAGTCTTGCCGAATCGGCGGCAGATGCCATTGAGATTCTCGATGAGCAGCTGGTCGGTCGCCTGACGGCGATGGATGTTGTGAACCCGGAGACGGGGGAACTTCTCCTGCCGCAGGATACGGTGCTGACAGAGGGCGATTTGGAGCTTCTCGCCGAAGAAAATGTGCATGAGATTGTTCTGCGCGGCTCGTCTTTGACGTCCGAAGCCATTATCAGCAGTGCAATGGTTTCGGAGAAGATCGCCCTCGGTGAACCCGATGAGGCGCGTCGTGCTGAGATTAAGCACGCCATGATTCACGAGATGCTTGGCAAAGAAACGCGCTATGCCGTTGTTGACAGTGCAGGCGTGGAAGTTGTTCCCGCTGCGGTCGCTTTGACACAAGAGCAGATCGAGGCGATCCTTGCAAGTGACGCCAAGGAACTCAAGGTGCGTAATAACAACGTGCGCGGCATTGAAGTCGAAGCCATCAAGGAGGGCAACGGCATCATCGAATCGCTGGAAGATCGCATCACAGGCCGTGTGCTTGCCGAGGACATCTTCAACCCCGAAACGGGAGAAAAAGTCGCCTCGCTCAACGATGCGATTGACGAAGCGCTTGCCAAAAAGATTGCTGCGGTGCGCGAGCGCGTGTCTATCCGCAGCGTCTTGACCTGCAAATCACAGTTCGGCGTCTGCGTCAAGTGCTACGGACGCGACCTCGCGAACCAGACGGAAGTCGAGGTCGGTGAAGCTGTCGGTACGATTGCCGCGCAGTCTATCGGCGAGCCGGGCACGCAGCTCACGATGCGCACGTTCCATACGGGCGGCGTCGCCGGCGAGGACATCACGCAGGGTCTGCCGCGCGTCGAAGAGCTTTTCGAAGCGAGAAAGCCCAAGCACCATGCGATCATCGCCGAGATCGAAGGAACGGTCGAGATCACGGATACGGGCAGGGGCATGAGAAAGCTCCTGATCGTCCCTGAATCGGGTGACTCGCGCGAGTATGCGATTCCCTACGGCGCACGTCTCGTAGCGCACGACGGCGATCATCTCGTACCCGGCGATCGCCTGACGGAAGGCTCGATCAACCCGCACGACATCCTGCGCGTCTGCGGTCTGCGCGACACGCAGCGCTACCTCGTCTACGAGGTGCAGAAGGTCTACAAGTCGCAGGGCGTTGAGATCAACGATAAGCACATCGAGGTCATGGTGCGCCAGATGCTCCATAAGGTGAAGATCGAGGAGGCAGGAACGACGAGTTTCCTGCCCGGCGAATACGTCGATATCAACTCCTTTGAAGCCGCGAATGCTGTCGCCATCGAAGCCGACGGTGAGCCTGCCGTCGCAAAGCCGATTCTTCTCGGCATCACGAAGGCGTCGCTGGCAACCGATTCTTTCCTTTCGGCGGCATCCTTCCAGGAAACGACACGCGTCCTCACCGACGCTGCTATCAAGGGCAAGGTCGATCCGCTGATCGGTCTCAAGGAGAACGTCATCATAGGCAAGCTGATTCCTGCCGGAACGGGTATGGGGCGCTATCGAAACGTCGCAGTCGTCGATCCGAATCCCCCCGTGCCCGAGCCGCCCGAAGGCGATGGCGAGGAAACAGCCGCCGATCAAGACGAGACATCGGCTGTAGAATCGACGCCGGAAGCGGAAGAGCCTGTTGAAGAGACGGCGGAGAAAACGGCGGAAGAAGAAAATATCGGCGCTTGAGAAAGCTGACATCACAAGCAGCAAAGAGCCGAAAAGATTTCACTGTTTACATTTTCTACATTTGATGATACAATAACAGAAGTCAATTTAAGTCGTTTGTATGAAAGAGTGGGCGTCAGCCCACTCTTTCATCTTATGCACAGGAGCCTGTTTAACAAGAGAGGCGGCTCTTGTGTGAAGTATGCGCGGCAAAAGAGGAGGGCTTTTGTGGCAAAACAACTGGAAGAGGCCGTGGAGGCGATCGTTGAGGACATCGTTCGAGATTCCGCTATGGAAGTCGTCGATGTTGAGTATGTCAAGGAACGTGACTGGTATTTGCGCGTCTATTTGGATAAAGAGGGTGGCATTGAGATTGATGACTGTCAAAGAGTCAGTGAGGAACTTGAGAAAATCCTTGACGAGAAAGACTTGCTGAACGAGGCATATATCTTGGAAGTTTCGTCGCCGGGACTGGATCGCACTTTGAAAAAGGCACGAGATTTCGAGCGTGAGCAGGGCAAGATGGTCGAGGTGACATTCTATGCACCCGTGGACGGCGAAAAGATCTGGGTGGGGACGCTCACGGGCTACGACCGAGAGAAAAATGCCATCGTTTTAGACGGCGAAAGAGAAATTTTTTTGGAAAAAACGGCACAAGTGCGTCTGCACATAGATTTTTGACCATTTGGGAGGAAGAGCGTTGGCCAGCAGGAAAGAGAAGGATCAGAAGAAGGAGAACGAAGGCGGTTTTTTGGAGGCCGTACATGCATTGGGGAAGGAGAAGGGCCTCGAAACAGAGGTGCTTTTCGATGCGATCGAAGCGGCTCTGATTTCAGCTTACAAGCGCAACTTTAATGCTGCGCAGAATGTACGGGTTGCATTGGACCGCGTGACGGGCAAGTATCATGTTTACGCGACGAAAACCGTTGTGGAAGAGGTCGTTGACGACGTTACAGAGATTTCGCTCGGTGAAGCGCGCGCGATCAAAGCCGACTATGAACTTGACGACATCATCGAGATTGAGGTGACGCCGGCAAAGTTTGGGCGCATTGCAGCGCAGACGGCAAAACAGGTCGTCGTGCAGCGCATCCGTGAGGCGGAGCGCGGCATCGTTTACGAAGAATTTTCCAATCGCGACGGCGATATTGTTACGGGTCTTGTGCAGCGCACGGAAGCGAAGAATGTATTCATAGACCTTGGCAAAACGGAAGCGGTTCTGACGCCGACAGAACAGATTCCCGGAGAAGAATATCATCATGGCGACCGCATCAAAGCCTATATTATCGAAGTCAGCAATACGGTCAAGGGCCCGCAGGTTCTTGTATCAAGAACGCATCCGGGACTTTTGAAGCGGCTTTTTGAGCTTGAGGTGCCTGAGATTCAAGAAGGCGTCGTGGAGATCAAGTCGGTAGCGCGAGAGCCGGGAATGCGCTCGAAAATTGCCGTTTACTCGAAGGATGAGAATGTTGATCCCGTCGGATCGAGCGTCGGTCACAAGGGGATGCGCGTGCAGGCGATCGTGGATGAGCTGCGCAACGAGAAGATAGACATTGTCAAGTGGAATCCTGAGCCGGCGAAATTCATCGCCAACGCTTTGAGTCCCGCCAAGGTCATTTCTGTCGCCATCAACGAAGACGCGAAGGAATCGCGCGTCGTAGTTCCCGGCTATCAGCTCTCTCTTGCGATCGGTAAAGAGGGACAAAATGTCCGCTTGGCAGCAAAACTGACAGGTTGGAAGATTGACATAAAGAACGAAGAGCAGGCGGCGGCAGAAACTCTTGATGAAAGCATGAATGTCATAGAGGTGACGGGCGAAGAGTCGTTTACTGCTGAAAGCGATGCCGTATGAAAAATTTGAAAAAAAGCCCGGAACGCATGTGCATCGGCTGTCGCACGACGCATCCGAAGAAGGATATGATCCGTGTCGTCCGCAGTCCGGATCAGGCGTATTTTGTGGATCTGACAGGCAAAAGCCCCGGACGGGGAGCATATATTTGCCGCAATGAGGAATGTTTCCGCCGTGCAGCGAAAGAGCATGGCTTTGAAAGAGCTTTCAAGAGCAATGTAGAAGCTGCCGTGTATGAGAGTCTGAGGAAAGAGATTTTCCCGAACGAGGCAGCAAGGGAAGAAAGCTGAAATCAACGGGGGTGGATCGATGTCGAAGTATAGAGTTTATGAATTGGCAAAGGAGTTCCAAACGGAAAGCAAGGTTGTCTTAGATATTTTAGCGCGTAATAAATTCCGTGTGGCAAACCATATGAGCAGTGTCGGTGAAGATGAACGCGCAGCCGTAGCACGCGCCTTCGCGCCGAAGCAGGCAGCGCCCGCCGCACCGAAAACGCCTCCGGCGGACGCACAGAAGAAAGCGCCGCAAAATAAGCCGAAGCCGCAGGGGCAAGCGCAGGCGCAGGCAAATGCCGCTTCCGGCGGCGGACGCAGGTCGCCGCGCGGCAAAAGCGGCGGCGGAACGGGTGCAAGCCCTGCGGCGAATCGTCCGCGGCAAAGCGGTGCGTCCCAGCAAAAGCGAGGCGCGAATGCAGGCGCTTCAGCGAACGCCGGTGCAGCAAAGCGGCCATCGCAGGAGCGTCGCGGCGGTAACGGTGCACAGCGCGGCAATGCCAATGGGCAGGGCGGCAATCGCAATCGCGGCGGCAGTTCTGCTGGCGGCGGAGCCGCGAACAACGCAGGCGGCTGGAACAATCGCGGCGGCGGCAGCAGCCGCGGCAAGTTCGGAGGCAGTAAGAACAATCGCGGCCGCAACAATCAGCGTCAGAAGCAGCCCGCCCCTAAGGTAGAGATTGCACATCCGACGCATATCAAGGTCGGTGAGAGCATCGCCGTCAAGGATCTCGCGAGCAAGATGAGCTATACGGCGACGGAAGTCATCAAGAAGCTCATGCTCATGGGCATCATGGCTACGATCAATCAGGAGATCGACTATGAGACAGCGGCGCTCGTCGCCATCGAATTTGGCGTCACTTGTGAAGAACTGCCGCCCGAGACGGATCCCACGGAGATTCCTGAGATCGAGGACGATCCTAAGTCGCTCGTTGTTCGTCCGCCGGTCGTCACGGTCATGGGACACGTCGATCACGGCAAAACGTCGCTTCTCGATGCGATTCGCAAGACCTCGGTATCAACGCATGAGGCGGGCGGCATCACGCAGCATATCGGCGCCTATCAGGTCATGTGTCAGGGCAAGAAGATCGTATTTCTCGATACGCCGGGGCATGAGGCTTTCACAGCCATGCGTGCGCGCGGCGCACAGGTGACGGATATTGCCATTCTCGTCGTAGCGGCTGATGACGGCGTCATGCCGCAGACCGTTGAAGCGATCAACCATGCGAAGTCGGCAGGCGTTCCCATTATCGTCGCCATTAACAAAATTGATAAGCCCGGCGCGAATCCCGAACATGTGAAGCAGGAACTTTCCGAACATGAGCTTATCCCTGAGGACTGGGGCGGCGACACGATTATGACACCTGTCTCGGCAAAGCAGAAGCAGGGGCTGAATGATCTGTTGGAAATGGTCCTTCTTGTCGCAGAGGTTAAGGAGCTCAAGGCGAATCCAAACCGCGATGCACGCGGCGTCATCATCGAAGCGCAGCTCGACAAGGGACGCGGTCCCGTCGCGACCGTTCTCGTGCAGAACGGCACGCTGCGTATCGGCGACTCCATCATCGCGGGCACGACCTTCGGCAAGGTGCGTGCCATGATCAATGACCGCGGAGAAAATGTGAAGAAGGCGGGACCTTCCGTTCCTGTTGAAGTGCTTGGTCTTTCCGATGTGCCTGAAGCGGGCGACGTCCTTGCGGCGCTCGATGAAAAGCTCGCACGCTCCATTGCATCCAAGCGCATTGAAAAGAAGCGTACGGAGCTGATCCGCAGCAAGAAAGTATCTCTGGACGACCTCTTCCAGCAAATTCAGGACGGCAACATCAAGGATCTCAACATCGTCATCAAGGCGGATGTGCATGGCTCGGTGGAAGCGCTCGCCAGCTCCTTGCTTTCGCTCAATAAAAACGATGAAGTGCGCGTCAATATCGTCCATTCCGGCGTCGGCGCAGTCAACGAGTCTGATGTCATGCTTGCCGCTGCATCCAACGCGCTCATCATCGCCTTCAATGTGCGCCCCGACGCCAATGCCCGCCGCGTAGCGGACGCCGAGAGCATTGATATTCGCACATACCGTGTCATTTATGACGCCTTGAACGACGTCAAGGACGCCATGTCTGGTATGCTTGCGCCGAAGTACAAGGAAGTCGTGCAGGGCAAGGTGGAGATCCGCCAGGTGATGAAGTTTTCGAAAGCGCTTGTTGCAGGATCTTATGTCTTGGAAGGAAAAATTACGAACGCCTCGAAGATTCGCATCATCCGCGACAACATTGTGGCTTTTGATGGAGAGATTGATTCTCTGCGCCGTTTCAAGGATGATGTGAAGGAAGTCGCCGCCGGCTACGAATGCGGCATCACGATCAAGGATTACCGCGATTTCCAAGAAGGCGACATCATCGAAGCGTACACGATGGAAGAAATCGAAACATCCATCACAGAAGCGAACAAGGAAGCTGCCAAGAAGCGCGATCAGCAGGAGCATACGAAGAAGGAAACGTCCTCTGGGGACAATGCTTGAAGGATGTGAGAGGAATTGAGCCAGCTTCGCATAGAAAAAGTGCAGGAACTGATGAAGCAGGAAATCAGCCAAATCATTCTGCAAGAGCTGAAAGACCCGCGCATCGGCTTCGTCACCGTGACGAAAGTGGAGATGACGGGCGACCTTCGGGAAGCAAAAATCTTTGTGAGCATCATGGGAAAAGACGATGCGCTGCAAGACACGCTGCAGGGGCTGAAAAGTTCCTTGGGATTCATTCGGCGGGAAATCGGCAGGCGCATACGCCTGCGCTTTACGCCGGAGATTTCCTTTGCTCTGGATAATTCGCTTGCATACAGCTCGCATATCCAAGAACTCCTGATGCGTGTGAATCAAAACGACAAAGCGGAAGAGTGAGAAATATGCGGATTTCATTGAAAGAAGCAGGCGAACTGCTCAAGGCGGCACAAAACATCATCATCACGGCGCATGTCAATCCCGACGGAGACGCCATCGGTTCGTCTTTGGGCGTCATGCACTGTCTGCGCAGCCTCGGCAAAAGGGTGCGTGTCGTCATCGACGACGATATTCCGAGCAATTTTGCGTTCCTTCATGCCGGTGATATCATCGAAAAGCCGATCGTTACAGCAGACAGTGAGAAAGAGGCTGTCGATCTGCTGCTCATTCTTGATACGAGCAGCGAGCGGGTGGGCAAGGTGCTGGAAGCGTTTTCTCCGTCGCAGATCCTCAACATCGATCACCATGTCACGAATCCTCTCGCTTGTCCGGCAGTCTATCTGGATCCGGACAGTGCGGCAACGGCAGAAATCATCTATCGGCTGCTGCACGAGATTGGGGAGGAAATTACGAAAGACATCGCTATGGCTGTCTATACAGGATTGGCAACGGATACAGGGTTTTTCCGCTTTCCGAACACGACGCCTTTTACCATGCGTGCGGCGGCGGATCTCTTAGAGCGCGGCGCAGAGCCGGGGCTTATCTCAGAAGCCGTAGAAGCGAAGCCGTTTGCACGCGTTGTAGGCATGGCTCGCGCACTCGAAACGACCGAACTTCTTTATGACGGCAGACTCGCAGGCATCTTCCTTGATCGCGCCGCCGCAGAAACGCTTGATTCGACGGAGGGGCTTATCGACGCAATGCGCACCATCGAAGGAAGCGATGTTTCCGTCCTTTTGAAATGGAAAGAGGACAATGTTTTCCGCGTGAGTATGCGCTCTAAGAATACGGATGTGAGCAAGGTGGCGGCGAGCTTTTCCGGCGGCGGTCATGCAAGGGCGGCGGGCTGTACGCTCAAAATGGGCTTTAGCGAGGCGAAAATGACGATTCTCGATGCGCTTGGAAAAGCGATGGCGGAAAAGTAATGGCGGCGGGATTTCTCAATGTCTTAAAACCGCCGGGCATGTCCTCGCACGATGTTGTGGCAAACGTGCGTAAAATTTTTCATACAAAGCGCGTGGGACATGCCGGTACGCTCGATCCCGGAGCCGCAGGCGTTCTGCCGGTCGCTCTCGGTCATGCCACGCGGCTCGTCGAGTACATATCCTCTGCGGGGAAAGCCTACCGCTTGGAACTGCTGCTCGGCGTTTCAACGGATACAGGCGATGACGGCGGCGCCATCCTCGAATGCAGACGTGATTTCCCTATACCGTCGAGAGAAGCCGTACTTGCGGCGATGCAGAAATTCACCGGCACGATTCTACAGCGTCCGCCCGTTTACTCGGCGATCAAGCTGCATGGCAGGCGGGCGTATGAGCTTGCACGCGAGAAGCAAGCGGTTGAAATGCCGCTGCGTCAGGTGACGATTCACGATTTGCGCCTTATTGAAGCGCACAAGTCGCAGTTTCTTTTCGATCTCGAATGTTCAAAAGGCACGTATGTGCGCAGCTTCTGCCGCGATTTCGGCGAGGCTTTGGGCATACCTGCGACGATGGGATTTCTGCTGCGTACGCGCGTCGGCAGTTTCTTTCTGCGCGAGGCTTTTTCCTTGGAGGAGATCGCGCGATTCGGCGAAGAGACGCTCGTGCCGGCAGAAACGGCGGTTTTGCATCTGCCGCGCTTTGAGATGCCCGAGCATCGCATCCAGCCGTTTCTTCATGGTCTTTCGACAGGCGGCATGGAGCTTACGGCAGAAGAAAAACTTCTGCGCGTCTATGGCAGGGGACGCTTCCTTGGCATCGGTCGCTATGAAGCGGCGATGCAAGAGCTTCGTCCTGTCAAAGTATTTCGAGAGATGTCCGATTGAGGGCATTTCGATTGCGGGGAGATTGATCCATGCAGCGGTTTTCCAAAATCACACATTTAGCGGATTCCTATCGGGGCGTCGTCATAGCGTTGGGAACCTTTGACGGCGTTCATATCGGACATCAAAGCATCTTGCAGAGGGCACGGGAACTGGCAGCCGAAATCGACGGCGTCAGCATGGCGTTCACCTTCCAAAATCATCCGCTCTCCGTCGTTTTTCCTGAGCGCGCGCCCAAACGGATTCGCGATATCGACTCAAAAGAAGCGATCATCGAAAAACTCGGTGTAGATATTCTCATGAATGTCCCTTTTACGAAAAATTTTGCCGCCATCTCGGCAACGGGCTTTCTCAAGCTGCTGCAGGAGAATTTTTCGCCCGCTTATGTTGTCGTAGGCGCAAACTACACGTTCGGCTTTCAAGGCAAGGGCGACTCTGCTCTTTTGCAGAAGATGGGGGAAGATTACGGCTTTATATCGCGCATCGGCGGTTCCGTGCTGCGCGACGGACAGATGGTGAGCAGCACGCGGATCCGCAGCTTGATCGCTGCAGGCGATCTTGCGCATGTCAATGAGTATCTGCAATGGCCGCTTGATTATGCAGGCGTCGTCACCTACGGTGAGCAGCGCGGCCGCGCACTCGGCTTTCCGACTGCCAATATCGCTTTAGATGATGCATACGCGCTCTTGCCAAACGGCGTCTATGCCGTTCGCGTCCACTTTGACGGCGCCGTTTATATGGGCGTCGCCAATATCGGCTCCAATCCCACGTTTGAGGAAGTAGAGCGGCGGATAGAAGTACATATCCTGCAGTTTGGCGGCGATCTTTACGGCAGGAAAATTCGTCTGGATTTCTTGGGGAAACTTCGCGATGAAAAGAGATTTTCCGGTGTAGACGCACTGATTGAACAGATTCACTGCGACATCGAACAGGCGCATCGTTTTTGGGATATATCTGTGCAAGCAGGGAGGCTGCCGCATGGCGAAAAGCAAGGCTGACATTTTAGGAATCCATGTGGATGCTCTGACGATGAGTGAAGCCGTGGAGTGCATCAAAGGCTTCATTGAGACGCGGGATCCTGCGCTTATCGCCACGGCAAATGCAGAAATGATCATGCGTGCGACATACGATCAAGAACTCAAGATGATCTTAAACGACGCAGCGCTCGTCGTCCCCGATGGCGCCGGCACCGTTTGGGCGGCGCACCATCTGGGGCATGTTATGCCGGAGCGCGTGGCAGGCTACGATCTCGCACAGGAACTCATGCGTGAGGCTCCGCATAAGGGGTATCGCATCTTTTTCTTCGGCGCGGCGCCGGGCGTAGCCGAAAAGGCGAAGAAGAAAGCGGAGAAGCTATATGCGGGAATCGAAATCGTCGGTGTTCGAAACGGCTTTTTCACAGAAAAGGATGAGCCGGAAATTCTCCGTGAAATTCAAGCGGCATCGCCTGACATTCTGTTTGCCGCACTCGGCGTGCCCAAGCAGGAGAAGTGGCTTGCTGCGCATCTGCACGAACTTTCCATCCCCGTTTCTATGGGCGTCGGCGGCACGCTCGACGTCATGGCGGGCGTCATGAAGCGCGCGCCGCGCTGGATGCAGAAGGCAAAGCTCGAATGGCTCTTTCGCGGAGCGCTGCAGCCGAAGCGCGCGGGCAGGCTCATGGCGCTGCCGCGCTTCGTATGCAAGGTCATGGCGTATAAAAAGAGTAGACAAAGAAATGGAGCTAGACTATAATTAGGGAAATACCTATGCATTCAGCTCCCAGCTGTGCAAATCTGGAAGACGGCATTTTATCCGTGGTTTTTTAAGAGAGTCTATGATGAATGTACTCTGCAGAGAAAATAAATATCTGCAGATTCTTGTGTTGCGCAAAGATGTGTAAGGAGGTATTGCCTATGTTGCTGTTCCCAGTTGTTCGCGAGGGATACGTTTTCATTCTTGCAGCCCTCGTTCTTGGGATGATTGCCGGCTTGGCAGTACACCCTTACCTTGCCGTTCCCTTGATCATTCTGGCATTTTACTTCGCCTACTTCTTTCGCAATCCGAAGAGGAATATTCCGGCGGATCCGTTGGCGATCGTTTCTCCGGCAGATGGAACGGTGCAGGAAGTCGTTTCTCTCGAAGATGATGATTTTTTGAAGCAGCCGTGCAAGAAGGTCGTCATTTTTCTCTCTGTATTCGACGTCCATGTGAACCGCAGCCCCATCGAGGGAGAGATCAAGATTCAAAAGTATGTATGCGGACGCTTTCGGCCGGCATATAAGGATACCGTAGGATTCGAAAACGAACGGCACATGATCGGCATAGAAAATCCGCGGCTGCGCGTGACGGTCACGCAGATCGCCGGTATCCTTGCACGACGCATCGTTTCGTGGGTCACGCTTGACGATGTGTTAGAAAAGGGGGAGCTGTACGGCTTGATTCGCTTTGGTTCATGTACAGAGCTCGTCGTGCCGGCGGAAGTAGAGATTTTTGTAAAGAAAGGCGACAAGGTCGTCGGCGGTGAAACAGTGATCGGAAGGCTTGGTGAAACATGTATAAGAGCTTGATTCCCAATATATTGACCTCAGCCAATCTGGTGCTTGGCTTCTGCTCAATTCTGTCCACATACAATGCAAATTATACATGGAGCACCATCTTCATCCTGTTCGCACTGGTGGCGGACGGCTTGGACGGTCGAGCCGCGCGTTTCTTCGGCGTGAGCAGTGAGATCGGCAAGGAGATGGATTCGCTGTGCGATCTCGTTTCCTTTGGCGTCGCGCCCGCGTTTCTTGCATATTCCTATTGCCTGAAGGACTACGGCTATTTCGGATGGGCTGTCGCCATCGCGTTTGCTCTGTGCGGCGCATGGCGCTTGGCGCGTTTCAATGTAAATGTCGCTGTCGTACACGGTTTCTTCATGGGCTTGGCGATTCCGGCGGGCGGCTGTCTTGTGGCGACTGCAATCTGGTTCTTCCGCTCCATCGGCATGGAAACGGCGTCGCTTGAGCCGGCTTTTCCGTTGGTGATGATCGTCGTCGCCTATCTTATGATCAGTGAAGTACATTATCCGGATTTCAAGGGGAAGGGTGAAAAAATTTTCCTTGTTTCAAAAGTTTTCGCCATACTGCTTTTTGGAGGCATTCTGTTCCTGGGGCGCGATGCGGTTTTGAGCGCCGTGCTTTTTGGTGTTTTCAGCACATATTCTGTTTTTGGTCTTTTCAATTTCAGCTTATCACGGCTCTTTCGTAAATAAGGCGGCATTTGATGGAATAAAGGGGAAAGACGTTTATGAATTATGCGTTTGACATTGTGATGTTTCCTTTGCAAGTCATCATATTATTGTTTACGTTGTATTATTTCTTTATCGGCTTTTGCGGCATGTGGCGCAGGAGTGAGAATAAGATCCTGACTCCGAAAAAGACCTTTGCCGTCATCATTGCCGCGCATAACGAAAGCGCTGTTATCGGACAGCTGCTGCAGAATCTGCAGTCGTTGGAATATCCAAAGACGCTTTATGATGTCTTTGTCATTGCGGATAACTGCAACGACAACACGGCGGAGATCGCGCGCAGTTACGGCAGCATCGTCTGTGAAAGAACGCATCCGACGAAGAAGAGCAAGGGATTCGCTATGGAGTGGATGTTCGAGCGCCTCTTTAAGATGGAAAAAAAGTACGACGCTGTCGTCGTATTCGATGCGGATAATCTCGTTCATCCGCGTTTCCTGATGGAAATGAACAATCGCCTCTGTAAGGGCGATCGCATCATTCAAGGTTATCTTGATGCGAAGAATCCTTATGATACATGGGTTGCCGGAACCTTTGCCATCGCCTTTTGGGTCATCGACCACATCAGTCATCTGGCAAAAACGAACATCGGTCTTTCCGCGGTGCTTGGCGGCACGGGCATGTGTATTACGACCGATGTTCTTGAGCGCTACGGTTGGCGTGCGACATGTCTGACGGAGGACATGGAGTTTACAATGAAGTCCTTGGCGGAAGGCATCAAGACGACATGGGCGCACGACGCCATCGTTTACGATGAGAAGCCGCTGACATTCATGCAGTCGTGGCGTCAGCGCAAGCGTTGGGCGCAGGGGCAGTTTGACGTGGCGCATCGCTACATCCCCAAAATGCTCAAAGAGGGGATCAAGCGCCGCGACATCCGCATCCTTGACGGCTGTCTTTACCTCCTGCAGCCGCACTTTTTGATGATTTCCACCTTTTTCATCGCAATCAGCTACATCCAATCGGCATTTCCACCATTTTACACAAACATCTACAATATCATCCCTTCGCAGCTCATGACCGCGATTATGCTTGGACAATACATCCTGCCCATGATCATCCTGCTCAAAATCCAAGTCAAGTGGAAAGCTTGGTTTTATATGCTGCTTTATCCTGTATTCATCTATTCGTGGGTTCCCATCATCTTCCTTGGATTCATCCATCGAAACGATCATGAGTGGAGCCATACGCAGCACACGCGCGCCATGAGTTATGACGACATCATCGGCAACGTGAAGAATACGACGATAGGGCGCGACGCATCCAATCAATAAAAGAAAACAGGCTGCCGCAGTTTCGCGGCAGCCTGTTTGATAAAGGGGAAAATTTTTATGTTTGAAATTAAAGTCGAAGCAGAATTTGAAGCTGCGCACCGCATTGTAAATTATCCGGGAAAATGTGATCGTCTGCATGGACACAACTGGAAAGTGGAGATGAAGATCACCGGAAAAGTCTTAGATGACCTCGGTATGCTTATCGACTTCAAAGAAGCAAAGGCAGCGCTCAAGGAAGCGACCGATGAACTTGACCATCGCTTCCTAAATGAACTGGAGCCTTTTTGCACGATGAATCCGACGGCAGAAAATATCGCGCAATACATCTATGACAAACTCAAGAATCATGATCTGTTTCAGACGGCGCCTGTACATCTTGCTGCCGTCTGCGTTTGGGAATCGCCGCGCGCCTGCGTGACATACAGCGAGGACGACTAAGGTATGGAAGAAAACATCCTCGAAATATTTTCTTCCATACAGGGAGAGGGGAAGTATATCGGCGCACGTCAAGCCTTCATCCGCTTCGCCGACTGCAACATCCGATGCCGGTTCTGCGATACGAGATTCCAGCCGGCGGATTGCTGTCAAATAGAAACGCTTCCCGGTACGGGCGTATATGAAAAACTTCCGAATCCCCTATCCGTGAAGGAAGTCGCCAAAAGAATCCGTGCTTTCGTCAAGCCCGTGCAGCATCACTCCATCAGTCTGACCGGCGGAGAGCCGCTTCTTCACGCACGCTTCATCCGCGCACTTGCTTCCGAAGTAAAAGCGCCGCTCTTTCTTGAAACGAACGGCACGCTCTACGAAGAGATGGAACGTCTGCTCGATGTAGTCACCTATGTCAGCATGGATATCAAGCTGCCGAGCAGCACAGGAAAACCGCTCTGGGAGGCGCACGAGCGATTTTTGTGTCTGCTGCGCGGTCACGATGCCTATGTCAAAATCGTCGTAGCGGAAAATACAGAGGAAGAAGAACTGCAGCAGGCGGTGCAGCTCATCGCAAACACCATTCCTCAAATGCTTCTCGTACTCCAGCCGGTCACGCCATTTGGCGGTTTGCGTGCGCCGTCGGCGGGGAAACTGCTTCGCCTGCAAGCGCAGGCTGCGCGTACTTTGCCAGAGGTTCGCGTCATTCCGCAGGCACATCGTATGATGGGACTGCTCTAGGGGCTGCGCCATTCGAATATGTTCTTTCCTGCACCGATAATTGCAAGGAAACTCTGATAAAATGAAGCCGTCCGAATATCTGAAGATAGGACGCTGCATGTATCCGTGATTCCTCAAGTGCAGGATTTTTTCTTGTAAGCGCGGTATGTTTCGAGCATCTCATCTCGCGTCTGCGCCTTAGGCCAAAGTTCCCCGACAGCATTTTCCCGCATGGCGGCAGCCAGATGATGATAAATTTGCGGATCTTTTTTCTCCCAACGAGAGATCAGATCCTTTACATCCTGACGCATCGTCGTGCCATCGAGCGGGCATGGAGAGGGAATAGGAGTAAACCCATGTATTGCAATCGCGTCGCGAATCTCCGCCTCACGAAAATAGACGAGCGGACGGATCACCGTAATATCCGACCGATCCAGATAGGTCTTTGGCGTAAATGTATGAATTTGGCCCGAATATAAAAGGCTCATAAGAAAAGTTTCTACAGCATCGTCGTGGTGATGGGCATAGGCTACTTTATTACATCCATGCTCCTTCGCGTAGCGATTGATCGCACCGCGCCGGAAAAAAGCACAAGTAAAGCATGGATTCTTCTCCGGCGTATGTTCGATCGTGTCGGCAATATTCACGGAAACGGCTTCGAAAGGAATCGAAAGGTCTTTACAGAACGAAGCGATACGTTCGACAGGAAAATCCTTTGTGAACTGCGGATCAATCGTCAAAGCATGAAGCGAAAATTTCTTCTTTAGGCGCTTTTGCAGGATCGCAAGTGCATAAGTCAAAAATATACTGTCCTTGCCGCCGGAAATGCCGACCAAGATATGATCCTCTTCCTCGATGAGCTGAAACTCTACGACAGCGCGCATGAGTTTACTGAAATAAAGTTGTGGCAGATGGTTCATGTCAGGTGCTCCTTTTGCTTATTTCTATAATCCTTGAGGAACGGATGCCGCGCCTCAAGATCTTGGGGCGTGTTTTCTTTGTATCGACAGAATGGCGGGGGCTATAAGGGAAAATATAGAAGCTGTCAAAATAAAAAAGTAAAAGAAAAAGGCTTTCAAGCAAAACGCTCGGAAGCCCTAAAAATTCTATGGTGCCGAAGGCCGGACTCGAACCGGCACGTAGGGTAACTACGCTTGATTTTGAGTCAAGTGCGTCTGCCAATTCCGCCACTTCGGCACATTGTGTCAACGTATGCAATGATATCATTCCAAAAAGATTTTGTCAATACCTTGCTATGAAAAACTAAGGAGTCAAGGCTTTAGATACAGCGCATCTGTGCAATTCTAGGCGACTTCATTTTATCAGCGCTTTCCTAGGCTTCTGTATGCCCTGAAAGTTTATGCAGGATTTTTGCACAGGCGACGGTGCGCGCGATTATTTTGAAGTTTACTGCTTTACAGTTTTGTCCCTTATGATATAATGAAAAGCACAGCGTTTGCTTTGGCTGTGCTTTTCATTATACTTAATTTGCAGGAGGTTTGATTCATGGCGCGAGAAACGCTCAAGAGCCGCTTCGGCTTTATTCTCCTCAGTGCCGGCTGCGCGATCGGCATCGGTAATGTCTGGAAGTTTCCTTATCTCGTCGGGCAGAACGGGGGCGGCGCTTTTGTGCTGCTCTATCTCTTTTTTCTCATCGTGCTTGGCATCCCCGTCATGACGATGGAGTTTTCCCTTGGCCGTGCAGCGCGGCGCAGCCCCGTTCGCATGTATCAGAGACTTACATCGGAGAAGTGGGGCTGGCATTGGCACGGCTATGCCTGTTGGCTCGGCTGCATTATGCTCATGATGTTTTATACGACGGTCGCGGGCTGGATGCTTCTTTACTTCTATCAGACAGCGTGCGGCGCGTTTTCCGGACTTTCTCCGAAGGAGATCGGCGCGGCTTTCGGCTCGATGCTCGGCGATCCGATCTTGCAGGTCGTGCCGATGACGATCGTTGTCATCAGCGGCTTTATCATCTGTTCGCATGGTTTGCAGTCGGGCTTGGAGCGTGTGACGAAGGGGATGATGGTACTCCTGCTCGTCATCATGGTCGTGCTCGCCGTAAACAGTTTGTTTCTCGACGGTGCGGCTGAGGGCATCTCCTTCTATCTGCGCCCTGACATCGCGAAGATGGAGGAGATCGGCTTCACGAACGTCATTGTTGCGGCGATGAATCAGGCGTTTTTTACGCTGAGTCTCGGCATCGGCGCTATGGCGATCTTCGGCAGCTACATCCCGAAGGATCATGCGCTTCTCGGCGAGTCGGTCAATGTCGCTCTTCTCGATACCTTCGTTGCTATCACGTCGGGTCTCATCATTATCCCTGCATGTTTCGCCTACGGCGTTGAGCCGGACAGCGGACCGGGATTGATCTTCATCACGCTGCCGAATATTTTCAACCACATGGCGGGCGGCGTTCTCTGGGGCAGTCTGTTTTTCCTTTTCATGACATTTGCAGCGTTTTCTACGGTGCTTGCTGTCTTTGAAAATATCATGGCGTGTACGATGGATTTGACGGGATGGAGCCGCAAGAAAACAGGTCTTATCAATGGCGCGGCGATTCTTCTGTTGTCGCTGCCATGCGCTTTAGGTTTCAATATTCTTGCAGGCGTTCATCCGATGGGCGGGGAGAGCAGCTTCCTCGATCTGGAGGATTTCATCGTGAGCAATATTTTGCTGCCCGGCGGTTCGCTCGTGTTCGTACTCTACACGATGCACCGCTTTGGCTGGGGTTGGGAGAAGTTCTATGAAGAGGCGAATCTGGGGAGCGGCATGAAGCTTCCCCCGTGGGCGCGCAGTTACTTTGCTTATGTTCTGCCGCTCGTCGTTGGCGCGATTCTCGTAATGGGATTGCTGTGAAAAGCAAATGCGAGCAAAGAAAAAGAACCCGACGCTGCAGCGGGTTCTTTTTTTTGTTAGCCGTTATCTGTGTCTTTTTGGTGACGCAGGCGAAAGATGAGGCGGAAGGAGAGTGAGAGAATGATGGCGATGACGGTCGCGAGAGACATGCCTTTGAGCGTTACGGCGCCGATCGTGAGACTTGCCGTCGATACGCCGACTCCCATGACGATGGATGTCAGAAGGAGATTGGCGGGTTTGCCGTAATCGACTTTGGATTCGACGAGGATGCGGATGCCGGAGGCGGCGATGACGCCGAAAAGAAGCATGGAAACGCCGCCCATGACGGGGGTGGGGATGCTCTGGATGAGCGCCGCGAGCTTGCCGAGGCACGAAAGTACGATGGCAAAGACGGCAGCGCCGCCGATGACCCATGTCGAGTAGACTTTGGTGATGGCGAGGACGCCGATGTTCTCGCCATAGGTTGTGTTTGGCGTCGAGCCGAAGAAGCCGGAAAAGATCGTTGATATGCCGTTGCCGAGAAGCGAGCGGTCGAGTCCCGGATCTTTCGTGAGGTTGCGTCCTACGATGTTGTTCGTCACGATCAGATGCCCGATGTGCTCGACGATGACGACGATGGAAGCGGGCAGTATGATGAGGACGGCGCCAAGCTCGAACTGCGGTGTATAGATCGTCGGAATGGCAAACCACGGTGCGCTCTCGACGGATGAGAGGTCAACGATGCCCGCGCAATAAGCGATGATGTAGCCGGAGATGACGCCGATGAGGATCGGGATGATTGCGAGGAATCCGCGAAACGCCATAGATGCGAAGATTGTGACGGCGAGCGTCGCAACGGAAACGAATACGACCGTAGGGGCGGTATCGGCATCGGTCAGCCCTGCCATCTTTGCCGCCGTCGGCATGAGCTCAAGTCCGATGACAGCGACGATCGCCCCCATCGAAGCGGGGGGAAAGATCACGTCGATCCAGCCTGTGCCGACAGTGTGAATGATGAAGCTCACGAGGCAGAATACGGCGCCGACGACGATGAAGCCGCCGAGCGCCGCTTCGTAGCTGTAGTCGGAGAGGACGAGGAAGACGGGCGAGAGGAAGGCGAAGCTTGAGCCGAGGTAGGCGGGAATCTTGCCCTTGCAGAGAATCAGATAAAAGAGCGTGCCGATGCCGTTGAAGAGAAGGACGGTCGCCGGATTGATCTGAAAGAGGATCGGCACGAGTACCGTCGAGCCGAACATGGCAAAGAGATGCTGCAGGGAAAGCGGAATCGTTTGGATGAGCGGCAGCCGCTCCTCAGGGGCAATGGTTCTTTGTGTCATAGCAATACTCCTTTGAAAGATAGTTATACCAAAGTAGAATTTAGCACAGAATGAACGCTTTGTCTAATGGATTCTCGTCGGATGCTTTTGGAATGTGAGTACAGCAGGAAAGAATGAAACGGAAGGCGAATAGGCAAAGAAGGGATAGGGTGGTGATGGTGGAGGTGCAGGTATGGGCGTAAAGGACATGGGACAGAGGCTCTGCCGGTCGGTGCAGGGCGGCTATCGGCGCTTTCGCACAGCGATGATTCTTGATGTTGTACTGTTTGTTTGCGTGGGTGTGCTTACGTACTGCCATGTGTATGAGATGCAAGATTGGTATACGGAGGAAATTGGCTGTGCGGCGGCAGCGGCGGCGATCGGCTGCATCTTTGCTGTCGCCCTGCGGTTATTCTTGGAGAGGCGCGGACAGGAGCGGCATGGCTTCGAGGCACTGCTGACGGTTGTCGTATTTGTGTTTTTCTTCATTCTTGTGCAGGGACATGATTGGACGGATTCCTATATTCTGCTCAAGACGGCAGGGCCGACGCTTGTTTTTGCTTCTGTCGGTCTTTTCTGCCTTGAGCCGCAGAACGAAGGCGAGAATCCGCCACTTGCCGTGTTTTTTGCAATCTCTAAGGCATGGCTTGTCGGCACACTTTTGCTCATATCTCTGGGTATCTGCTTGACAGCATTCGATTCGCTGATTTTTTCTTTGGAATTTCGACTGCAGGCGATGCTACATTTCCTCATGGTGGAATTTTCCTATCTTTTCATCGCGGTGCAGATCTTTCTCGCTAGCCTGCCTGATCGGGGGAAGACGACGGAGACTCCCGCGCTCTTTCGTGCGCTCCTCGTGCGCGTGCTTTGGCCGGTCTATCTGCTCTTGCTCGCTATTCTCTATCTTTATGTGGCAAAGATCATCTATGCATGGGAGATCCCCGTCGGCATGATGAATTGGTTCTCTTCGTTGGCTCTTTTAGCCTTCAGCGTGTTTTTCTTCTGCTTTGCGAATGATGCGCGCTATTCGCTGCTGCAGCGTTTCCTGCGCTGGGGTCTTTTGCTCTTTCTGCCGATCCTTGCGGTGCAGGCTGTCGCTGTTTGGCAGCGAGTTGAGCCGTACGGCCTGACGGTGCTACGCTATACGTCAATCCTCTGTACGATGTTCGGCATTTTTTTGCTCATGCGTGCCTTCTTTCGCCGTTCGCCGCGTCCGGCGTTTCTCGTCTTGGCAATCGCTGTCGCCGTGTTCACGCTGACGCCGCTCAATATCGTCGATGTGCCGCTTCGCACGCAGGAAGCCCGTCTTTGGCGCGTGCTTCTGGAAAATGATATGCTGCAAAATGGCGCGGTCGTGGAAAACCCCGATCTTTCGCCGGACGAGTGTGACAAACTCTTGAGCGCTTCGAAGTATTTGACGGAGCAGCAGAAAACGACGTTTCTTGAAACGTCGGGTATGCGTGAGGTGCTTGCGAAATTGCGTGGCAGGCAGAAGAGGGAAAAAACTGCCGAATGGTTCGAGTTCCAAGCGGAAAATCCTGTCTGCATTCCTGTAGAGGGTTGGAAGAAAGCTTATTGGATTGACAATCCTGCTGTGGAGGACGGCGTGATTTTTGTGGATAAGGGCGACGGAACAAAGGAGCGAGTCGATGTTTCTGTGTATCTCAAGGAGCTTTTGGCATACGCGCACAAGGAGGATGCGAGAGGAACGGGCAAATTCACGCGGGAGCTTAGGATCGATATAGATGAAAACACTTGCCTTTGGCTGCGGGATGTCAATTTGTCCGTTCGTAGGGACAGGGACAGAGAAGACATCAAGGCGTATATCACAGGTGTACTTCTGAAGCGCTAAATGGTTAACAATGTTTATATTCTGTTGTATAATTGTAGTGAAAGGAGCTGATTCTATGGCAGCAAATGCTACGTTTACTGTTCGTATGAATCCGGAACTTAAAAAGCAGGCGGAAATTGTCTGTGAGGAAATGGGCTTGACCATGTCATCTGCCATGACGATTTTTCTCAAGCGTTTGGTCAAAGACCGTGCCATACCGTTTCGCGTATCGGCAGGCGACCATTTTTACAGTGAGGAGAATATACGCCATCTCCGCGCAGCTGCAGAGCGAATGGAAGCGGGAAAAAATGTGGTTCATGACATCATTGAAGGCGATGATGTATGATTATTTCATGGGATGAGGAAGCATGGGCGGATTATATCGATTGGCAGAACGAGGATAAAAAGACGCTGAAGCGCATAAACTCCTTAATCAAGGATATTCAGCGCAACGGCACGCAGGGAATTGGTAAAGCAGAGCCGTTGAAGTATATCAAGGGCGGTTGGTACAGTCGGCGCATTGATAAAATGAATCGCCTGGTGTTTCGGATTCGTGGTCAGAACTTGGAGATTTTGCAATGTAAGGAACACTATGATGATTGACGGAGAAGAGTAAAGGAAGAAGGAAGTTTTTTGCTGGGGATTCATCGAAGAGAAATCAATATGCTCGAAGGTTCGCTTTGGGACAAGATCATCGTCTTTGCCTTGCCCATCGCTCTGACGGGCATTTTGGAGCAGATGTTCAATGCGGCAGATGTCGCTGTGCTCGGGCGTTTCGTCAGTACGGAGGCGATGGCGGCGGTCGGCAACAATGTGCCGATTGTCGGTCTGATCGTGACGCTTTTTCTGGGGCTTTCTCTCGGAGCCAATGTCGTCATCGCGCAGTACATCGGCGCGCGGCGGCTTGCAGAGGCGAGCCGCGCCGTCCATACGTCGCTCGTGCTGTCGCTCCTTGCAGGCGTAAGTGTGACTTTGCTGGGCGAGTTTTTTGCTGCGCCGCTGCTTTCGCTGCTCGACGTGCCTGATGCCGTTTTGCCTATGGCGACCCTGTATCTGCGCGTCTTTCTTTTCGGTATGCCGTTTATGAGCGTCTACAATTTCGCTTCGGCGATCCTCCGAAGTCACGGCGATACGGGTACGCCGCTCATCGCGCTCTTGGCGGCGAGCGTGCTCAACATCTTTCTTGACCTCGGCTTCGTGCATCTTTTTGGCATGGGTGTTGACGGCGTGGCGTGGGGCACCGTGCTTTCGTATCTCGTGGCGGCTTTCATGCTCATTCGCGCTTTGCGCCGCGAAGAGGGTGTTCTGCGCCTCGATGTTCGCCTCCTGCGTATGCGCCGTCATCATACGAAGCGCATCTTCGTTATCGGTTTGCCTGCCGCCGTGCAGGGCATGGTTTTTTGCTTTGCCAATCTCGTCATTCAGGCGGCTTTGAACAGTCTCGGCGCAGAGGTCATGGCGGCGTCGGCGGCGGCATTTACGATTGAGATCAATATGTATTGTGTGATCGCAGCGTTTCAGCAGGCGTGCACGACCTTCGTCAGTCAGAATTACGGCGCGGGCAACTTGCCGCGCTGCCGTGAGGTCACGCGCTGGAGTCTTCGTCTGAATATCGTCGCCATGCTCGTTCTCGGAGCGCTCATCCTCTGCTTCATGCGTTCGCTGCTGCGCATATTCAACGCCGATCCCGCCGTCATCGAGATCGGCGTCATACGCATCGTCTATGTCGTCGTGCCCGAGATATTCGCCGTATTCATCGACATCTTCTCCGGCTCGATGCGCGGTTACGGCTACTCGCTGATGCCGGCTGTCGTTACGCTCGTCTGCATTTGCGGCGTGCGTCTTTCGTGGGTCTGGCTCGTATTTCCGCACCATCCGACGTTTGAGACGCTCATGATTATTTATCCGATCAGCTGGGCGGTGACGTCGATGTTCCTCTATCTTTTGTATCGATTCTATTTGAAACATCTGAAGGTGATGCGCCTGACGTAGAGAAAAACAGGATTCTTTGTACGAAAAAAGCTCGGTCGAAAGCGAATCTCGACCGAGCTTTTTCGTATTCTTCGGAGGTTGGAAAGGTCAGACGTGGAAGCGGCCGACGGTCTCTTTCAGTTCGTGGGCGAGCTGCGACAGCGTCTGGCTCGCGGCGGCGATTTCCTGCGTCGATGCCGCCTGCTCTTCGGAGACGGCGGAGACGTTTTCCGCTTCCTTGCGCACGTCGTTTGAGGCATTCTTGATTTCCTGTACGGAGGAAACGGTCTGTGTGCTGTCTTGGCGTACACGCTGCGTCAAAGTCTCGATGCTCTTGACGCGCTCGGAAAGCCCCTGCACGAGTTCGGCGATGCGGTCGAACTTCTTGCCCGCTTCGTTGACCTGCGTGACGCCCTCGCTGACGCGATCCTTTTGCTGCTGCATGATGGAGAATGTGCGCTCGATCTGGGAAGAGTTCTCCGTGATGAGCGTTGTGATCTGCTGCGCCGCCGTTTCTGACTGCTCGGCGAGCTTTCGCACCTCTTCGGCGACGACGGCGAATCCCTTGCCCGATTCGCCGGCGCGTGCAGCCTCGATGGCGGCATTCAAGGCAAGGAGATTCGTCTGGCTGGCGATCTGGGTGATCATCTCGACGATTTCGGCTATGCGCTTCGATCCTTCGTAGAGGGAGTTGACGGCATCGGCGACCTCTTTTGTGCTGCCGTTGATGGTTTCCATGCCCTCGACGGCGACGTGAAGTCCGCTCTGACCTTCCGTCGTCGCTTTGTGCGTCTCGGCGGCGGATGAGGCGACATCGTGGATGACATTGACGACCTTGCCCATTTCGTCGGACATCGCGTTGACGGAGTCGATGGAGCGGTCGACGATGTCATTTTGCTGCTGCGCACTCTGGGCGATATGGGTCACGGCTTCCGCCGCACTTTGTGAAGCGTTGGCGGACTGACCTGCCGACGAGGTCAGCTCTTCGGAAGATGTGGCGAGCTGATCGGCAGCCTTGAGGGAGCGCTGCACGAGGTCGTGCAGGTTCTTGGACATCTTGGCAAAGCTCTGATGAAGTCTGCCGATTTCATCCCGACGATCCGTGTCGCTGAATTTGTGCGACAAATTGCCTTCTGCCACTTGCTCGGCAATCTTGCCGAGTTCTGTGATCGGCGTCGCAATCGAGCGCGTGATGTAGAGGATGATGGAGATGAGCACAGCGATCGAGAGGAGGATGATGACGGCAACGATCGCGCCCATATTAATGATCGGGTCGAGGATCTCCGATTTCGGCACTTCGAGTACCAGCACCCATCCCGTATCGCCGACAGGGGCGGAAGCGAAGAGCATCGTCGTGCCGTTTTCGCTCCAAGAGGCGATGGTCGGTTTGCCTTGGAAGAAGGCTTTGATCGCTTCGGCATTTTCCTTCTGGTCGAAGATCGTGTCGTCGATCGGCTTTGACTTGTGAGAAATGAAGTTGCCGTCCTCGTTGAGGAGGAAGGCGCCGCCTGTTTTCCCAACCTTGATGGCGGAGACGAAATCCTTCACGGCGTCGAGCGACAGATCGACGCCTGCGACGCCTGCGACTTGACCGTTTTGGCGAAACGCCGAACTGAGGCTCACGACGGGCTTGTGGTCGGTCTTGGTCAGGTAGATCTTCGAGATCATGACGTCCTGAGAGCTTGCTGCATCCTTGTACCAGGCGCGTCCTGTCGCGTCGAAGGTGGGGTCTGAGGTCTTGTCGGCACCGTCAATGAAGGGCTGGTTCGGGAAGCCGATGAAGAAATCCCCGATGCCGTTTTTGTTGGCGAAATAGTTCGCCGTCGTCTGCATGTCCTCGTGCGAGGGCAGTTTCGCATCCCAT
>NZ_JBQNBV010000010.1:0-29313 GCF_052169755.1 Selenomonas sp.
GCGCTCGCGAGCCAAAAAGCTTCACCCAGCGAAGCCGTGCCCCTTGCGCATGGATGATTCGATAAATTGCTTTCCAATGCTCTGATGGCAGACCATACACGCCTCTCACCTCGACCGCAAAATCTTCCCCATATTCTCTGCAATTGATCATTTGAGGATCATATTTGTTTAGTTTGTAACCATTCCGCAAATTCCTTATATGTAATTTTCCGTTCAACAAGATCAATGATAGCGATTTCCATTTCGTCAACAGTGTATTCCAACGAAATACCGTTAATATCCAATAGGACAACCATCGTAAGGAAACCCGTTCGTTTATTTCCATCTACAAATCCATGATTGCACGCTATACCATAACATAAGCGTGCAGCTTTATGGAAAATCGTTGGGAATTGTCCATAAGCCTCCATTTGGAGAACTGCCCCTACCGCCGATTCGATAAGTTTGCGATCTCGTACCCCTTCTTTGACCACAAACTCTCCTTCCAATTCTTGATGAATATCAAAAACATCTTTTAGGATTAGTCCATATTCCGTTCCTTTATTCATCGATTTTCCAATCTTTTAAGCAATCTATAATTCTTTTTCATCATACGTGCAGATGATTCTTTAATCTTACGCGCTGCCTCCAAACTATTTGCACTTGTCAATCTGCGCGTTGTCTCTTTCTTTTTTTCTACCACAGCAGTTTTTTGCATGATATCTCGCTTCCCTCTTTATGCCCTTTTATATTGCTGTCATATAAACTGCAAGTAATCTTCAGATTGGAATTTCACCTCGACCGCAAAATCTTCCCCATATTCTCCACAATCTGCGCGTCCACATCATCCAAAAAAGCAAAACGCCTGCGGTAGACGGCGCGCTTCCTCGTCGGCACTTCCTCCATCGTCTTTCGCAGCTCGACGAGCGGAAGTTCATAGAAGCGTGCATCCGCCAGCACATGACCGCCCGCTTCTTCCCAGAAAGCGCCGAAGTCTGTCTTGAGCTTGCGGTCACGGCGGATATGGTTATTCGCATAGTATCCCTCATTGGATACGGCATAAATATGCTTAAGCCCCAAAGCTCTTGCGACTGCCTGTGCCATATAGAGAATGAGATTCTTCGTGCGATAGGCATGACACGCCTTCGTCACCTGCTTGACAACATCCTTGGCATTTTCCATATTCGGTCCCTGCATCGCGCCGATCCACATCGCCATCTCGCCATCCGGCGCTTGATTGAGCCAGAAGATGATCTGATAAAGCGCACCTTCTCCCATGCGCAGCATGACGGAAAGAAGGCCCTCCTTGCGCTGTCCCGGCTCAAAAAGAAGAAACGCCGCCAGTTCCTTCTCCATGCATGCCGCACCACGCCAAAGCGGCACTGCTGTATGCCGATAGAGATCAAGCAGGACATCCTCCGCCAACACATCCCGCAAGAACCCTATATGCGCCTCAACAAGTGCAGCGCGTTCCTCAAACGTGGACTTGTTATAGAAAAACGCCCGCGTCGGCTGCTCATAAACGAAGGGACACACATCCGCCACCTGCTGCAAGATCGCATCCTGCTGAAAAAAGGCGTCAATCTGCCGCATCCGAGAGCGATTCGCCATCGCACGCGCACAAAACACCACGCAGCGACGCGCTTCGCGTGGGTTTGACATATTGTATATCTTTTTCCCTAAGCTCCAAAAACTTTGCACGTTCTTTCTCCTTACCATCCCGAGCGCATTTCATCAAAGCACAAAACTCAGCCATGATACATATACGGATACTTCTTCGCAAACCATTCAATCCACGGAATATTCATATCCTCCAAGGTACGTTGTAATTCACGTATGGACGACCGCTTGCCCATGTAAGGTAGCGCCCGAAAAAATGGCGCATCTTTTTCTCATGACAAACAGATCAACAACATCGTATAGCATCCTCAAATACCATTCAAGAAGTTCATATTCATGATAAAACGTAAATCGCCAATATCCTGCATCCTCACTCTTCCATATCCCCGATTAAAATTCGCGAAATCGTCCGCATCGCAGCGACCTCATAGAGCGCCGCCTCGCGCTCTGCCGCAAGATCGTCCTGCGGCGATGAAATTCCCGATAAAAGCTCCATACGGTCGTCATCGATATTGCCCATAGCTTCACGACTGATCCAACAATCCGAATTGAACGCATACTTCGTTCCCTCCGTCATGCTTCGTGCAATCGATGCATATGAAAATCCCTCAGGTGCAATCAGCTCGATCAGCGTCGGAACAATCGCCGTATGCCCGCCCACAGCATCCTTAGGCAGGATATCCTTCGTCACGCCGTTGCCATACAAGACAAACGGCACACTTTCGTGCTCAAAAAGAGTCGGCTGCGCTGTCGGATCCATGCGAATCGAATGATCGCCCGTAATCACGAAAATGCTGTCCGGATATGCCGTCATCGTCCTGCGCACGAAATCCGTCACCACCTTATCCATATAGCGGTAGTGCCCCACTTCCAATGCCAGCTGCTTCGGCTGCTCCGTACGTCCCTGCAGCGCACTTTCCAATTCTGCCGTATCAATGCCCTCTGCGGCAAGATCAATATCATAAGGCGGATGATTAGAGATCGTCATGATGAGATGAACCGTCGGCGCTTCCTCTGCCAAATGCTCATAAAGCGCATCGAAGAGATGACCGTCTGTCGTCCCCCAAACATTTTGCTGCGGCGCATTGTAGTCCGGCGCACCATAAAAGGCGTCAAACCCTTGGGCAAGTGACAGCTTCTTGATGGAGTCCCACTCAGGATAGCCTCCATACCAAAACTCCACGCGATAGCCCAAGCGCTGAAACTGCGGCGCCATCGAAGTGAGATACGCCTCCCGATAGCTTTTCGGCTGATAATTCAAATCCATGCCGACATCGCTGAGGCCCGTTACAAGCCCCGTAATCGCCACCAAAGTAAACGTACCATTCGGCATAAAAGACTGCGTATAAAAGGCTCGATCCTCAGCAATCAAACTCTTGATGCCATCGGCGCCATGAAGATCGGCATACTCGGGGAGCATCGGCCATTGCGCATACGTTTCACCAAGAATGATGAAGATATGCTTCGGTTTGGGAAGCCGCGCCCCCTTCGTCGTACGCGTGAGACTTGCTTCCAGCTCTACCCCCTTACTCATGTCCCCCCTTAGGAAAGCACTGTATTCCTCAGCACGCGATACATCAATGAGACCGAGACCGCCTTTCTTTTGCATATTAAGGTAAAAATCCCGCACGCGATACATCGACTGAATATCGTCCAGAATGCACTCATTAAGAAACGGGTCTTTTGTGACCGAAGCATTCTCCCAGTTGATTGAATGCTCATAATTAAAACTGCCTCCGAAGCGAATAAAAACAAAAAAAATCGGAATAAATAGAAAAAGCCCCACGCCTGCCGCCCACCGATTCAACCACTTTGGCAAAGGCATCGTTTCCGTACGCAGCAGGCGGTGTAACAGAAAATAGGAAATTGCAGTCAAAACAACGGCTGCTAAAAAGCGCGTCGGCAGCGCATACGATTCAACTAACATCGAGAAAATCGTCTGCATATCCTCGTGTAGCCCCTGCACGACCTCCCTGCCGAACGTCGCGTGAAAAACCTCATAATACGGAAACCGTGCCTGAAAGAGTACGGCAAGAAGCGCGCTCCCTGCCGTTCCGAGCCAAAGCCGCAAACGATCAAGCTGCAGTCTCGGCAAAATAAGCTCTGGCAAAGAGCAAAAAACAAAGCCAAAAAGCGCCATAGCCCCCGCTGATTTCAGACTGAGACGAAACCCCAGCCAAAGAACCAGAAGCACATCCCCCATCGAAGTGGTCGGCGTCATCGATTCCGACATATATACCATGAAATATGCACGATAGAAACATATAACGAAGAGAAGAAACAGGAAGACCTTTAAATCTTTCTGCAGATTTGCAAAAAAATGTTCAAGACGCAATGCCGCCCCTCCTCCTATGATGATTACAGGCGAAAACTGTTATCTTTCAAAAGTATATCACAAGAACCCTAGTCAAAAAAGGGATTTTCACCCTCTACAGTGATATTGCTGTCATATAATCTGCAAGTGAACTTCAGATTGGAGTTTCACCTTGATCGAAACTCCAAAAACTTTGCACGGATTGTTCTCCTTAGCATATGAACAGCAAAATGTTATCAGATTCCCTTATACAAGGATACTTTTTCCAACCGTAACCATTGTAGACATAAAGCAAGGAGCAACCAATATACTTTCATCACAAACGATCTTCCCAGATTATACTCGGTTAATCCTTGCAAAAAACTACCTAAAAAAACTGCTAAAAATACCAGTGCTGCAACACTTCGCATTTTTCTCCACGAAGCAACGCCATAGGAGAACCACGTCAACCAAAAAACCAACAAGGCTAATACTCCTATAATACCGCACTCAGCGAGCATATGCATAATATTATTATGTGCATGATCGAGATACGGTTCCTTTGCTTCAGGCAAAATATAGCCACCTTGATATTCCTCACGAAAGCGCGAAAGCCCAACTCCCATAACAGGATGATCCTCAAACATATGAAAAGCACTTTTCCATAGAAGGAGTCTTTCCGAATTGCTCTGAAACTGCATATCCCCGATCGTCGCAAGACGACCAGACAGAATCGGAGAAAAAGAAAAGATACCGCCGAAAACAAATACGGCAACCAGCATCCCAAGGAAAAATCTCTTTTTTCTCTGTACTGCCATAAAACCTACCACAGTGCAAGAAACTGCAACAGCAATCCATGCACCGCGCGTCCCATTCAACAGTAAGGAGACAATCCCCAGAACTGTTAAAACTCCTAAAAAGAGCCGATATCTTTGCGTCACTTTTCCTGCCATACATAACAAAATCAATGCAGGAACAATCATCGACAAAAATCCGGCAGTAGTCATAGGTTCAGCAAAGCCATCAGCACGATAATTTTGCTGAACGATCCCTTCGTATAAGAGCGCAACGCCATTAATAGCAAAAGAAGCTGCAACACACAAAGCAATGCTCAAAAGTCTCTCTTTCTCTCGGACCATTAAAAGCACAGCATAAAGCGGCAACATGTGATACCCATAATAATCAACGACTTTACCGACCTTCAAAGGATTGATTGAACACAGCGCTGAAAGTGCCGTAGCACATATTAAAAGCAGCAAAACAATCGTCAGTTTCCTATCTGGCAACGCCAGGCGCCAATCGTCTCGCTTGCTGATTATGCGCAAAAAAAATACTAAAACAAGTGGACCAAGAAAAATATTTCCTCCAGCAATCGTCAAATTACTAAACAAAGCGAAACCACAGAGCAAATAATATCCCCATTTGTCCAATTTGTCTACGCTGGGAATACCTATGCAACTTTTCATTTACCATCCCCCTATACACAGTCTCTGCGATAAAAGCAACTTTTAGTAGCTGAAGAATCATTCTTTTATAATAGTTATAATTTGATGAATGAACTCTCTCGGACTATAAACATCAGCCGCTTTCTGCAGCTCTGCTATATAGTGAAGGGATTCATCATCATACCCATTAACAAAAAGTTCCAATGTTTTACGCAACAACATAAGATCACCACTCGGGAAGATCTTGCCGATGCCATACGTCGCAAAAACCTCGGGATTCATATCGTCGCTTGTCACGACAGGCTTTTGAAAGCCGATTGCCGTAAAGAGCATACCGCCCCAATGATAGCGATAGCGCGGCGCGGAATACGGCAGAAGGAGTGCATCCACCGAAGCGATGGCAAGTTGCCATTCAGCGCCAATCAGTCCCCGATGCAAGAATCTGATGCCACCCTTGCCACGATACTTCGCAATGATGCGCTCGAAATCTGCCGCGTCTTCGGGATGCATCGTCGCACCCTGTACGAAAAGCTCGACCGGACGCGTATAACGACCGCCAAGATACGCCTCCAAAAAATCTTCCAACCGCTTTTCTCGCCGATACTGACCGAAGAATCCCAATACCAGCGGCTTCTTCCCATCCATTTCAAGCGCATGAGAATCCGTCTGCAAAAATTCATCTGCTGGCGGCGGCATCCCCGGCTTCCATGCTATATCGCGCGGCACGAATGTCGGCGGATAAATCAGCCGCACATTCGCCCGCTTCTCGCCAAAAATGCTGTCGCCAAAAGAAAGCACCGTGGGGCGGATATTTAAGCAATCTGCGAGCGAATCCGCTTCCCGTAAGAACTTCGGCGCTTCCTTGGGATTGATGCCATGCAGAATGAAGAGCACAGGCACGGGCGACTTTCTGAGGACACTCCGTTTCAAAGCTCTGAGATAGCGATAGGTCGAAGTCGGTACGATGAACGCATCAACCTCGCCGCGCTTCGCCGCCTCGTAGAGCTGTCGATACCAGCGCAGGCGATGCAGCTCGCGCCGCACAGTACGAACAATCTTTCGCACTCCCGTCACTCCCGTATAAGAAACCACGCCGCCGCGAAGTTCCCGCACAAGCACATGATAGTCCATAGCAAATCGAAAGCCCTCAGGTACATAGAAGCACACCTCATGCCCCAAGGATTGAAGCTCTTCGACTAGAATGCGGTCAAAGTCCACCTCATGCCCGCCCGGTGTCATGATGTTTTCAAAAATCCCGATGCGCATTATCTCCCCCCTTCCCATTCACACACTCATCCAACAATTCTTCCCACGCTGCCCAGATCACGGACGCCCTATACTTTCGCATGGATGCTCTTGCTGCTTTTCCCAATCTCACTCGCAAATCTTGATTTTCCATAAGCATTCTCATACTTTGCGCCAAGCTATCTACACTATCTTCGGCGAGAAGTCCGTTGACACCATCTTGAATCAATTCATTTACAGCAACACAACTCTTACAGCCAAGCGGGGGGAGTCCCATACTCATAGCTTCAGCCAAGGTCAAACCAAAACCTTCAAACGCACTGGGGAAAACAAACAAGTCGCCTTTCTGCAAAACAGAAGCAACATCATGCGTCGTCCCTTTCAAAAAAATCCGCTCTGACAATCCCTTACGTCGTATAGTTGTTTCCAAAAACCACTGATACGATTTCTTCGAACCATAGCCCCAAATTTCCACGATCCAATGCGGAAAGGCATCCGCCAGCTTAGAAAATGCCTCGATCAGCAAATGCGGCCTTTTAATCTTTTTCACCAATCGTCCGATAAAGATAATCTTATATTGCTCCTTCGCACATGCCAACTCTGCCTCTTCTTCATACTGCGGAACCACATTGCCAATAACCGCGATCTTCATCTTAGGAAATCGTTTTTTTATCGGTTCCGCAAAAATCGGCAACAAAACTTGACATGCTGCACTCTTCCTCAATGCTGGTATTTCTGCCTGTGGATAGATGTGAAAAATATCCTCCGTAGTACCATGATTCATCGTGATTACAGGGATCTTCGTCTCTAAATCACAAAGAAACAACTTGCTGGCAGCTGGCTGAAACGAAATGATAATATCGGGTCTAAACTTATGCAAGATACTATTTGCTGATTTCAATAAATATTCCTCAACAAATTCATTATTCACAGCACGGGCTCTTTGGGTGCTGAAAGCACGGATAATTTCCCGTTTAACTTTCAAACACTTTGGAAAAAGGATGTCCATATCTTCGTAGTGCTGTAAATTATACAATTCAACGCCATCATCCACAGGAAAAAACGGCTTGCCGATCTTATCATCGCAAAATACCATCGCCACATCATGACCGCGCTGCTTCATCTCGTTCGCAAAGCTGCAATGCACCTTTGCCAAGCCGCCGGTATCATCCACCATATCCGATAGGTTTGCCAATAAGAGCTTCATGAGACACTATCCTCTTTTCATGAAAACATCTTTTCTCTACCACAAAACTCCAAAAGGTCAAGCCGTAGACGCAGACCCATTGTCTAAGTTTCTAGTACGGGCGGCGCACAATGTCCAAAAAGTGGACGTTTGTTCGTGTAGTTTACCATATGCTAATCATCGCAATATACTGAACACACGCCTCTATACGACGTGCACTCATCCTCATCATATGCGTGATAATCGCGCCTCTCTGAACTTGATAAGGATTATTTGCGGACGACTATGCGCGTGCCATTTTCAGCAAATGCTCTTTCAGCAACGTAAACTTTTCATAAACAAACTCCTCTGTATATGGAAGCAATCGAACCTGTCGAACAAATTTATCGTAATATGCCTCATCACGTGCCAAGCGCAGGACTTCTTGTATGAATGCACTATGATCGCTCTGCTCCCGCTTCCATAGGAGAACAGCATCCTGATTGACAATCTCCGGTTCCGGCTGATTTCCCGCCCCTGCATACAGAGGAATCGTACCGCATCGAAACGCATCAAACAGTTTCTCCGTAACATAGAGCGGTGTATCAAAATTCTCAGCACAAATATTAAATTTGAATTCTCTCAAATAGTAATATTTATCATTATTGTAAATCGTCCACAAATCATCCGTATTGTGCTTCCACTTACCAGCACAGGAAATGTCCAAATGATCTTTCAGAGCATCATACATTGGGCTACGCATATTCCATTGATCATGACTGGCAATCAATGCACAGTCAAATTTTCTCGTATTCTCGGCGCGATTGATCTCATCTATTCGTTCACGAATCATCTCTCGATCAACTACAGGCTCAAACATGTACAGAAGCCAATAGGGGAATCGGATATATCGTTCATCCTGTATATCATCATAGCCCAGAGAAAGTTTGACCTTGTCCAGAGCGTAGTCTTGATAAATCTCGTACGGCCAATTTGGGATATGTACATTTTCCCCAGAGACAAACACTTTATTCTTCCCTGACATAGTCAACGCTATGCGGGGTCCGAATACTGAAAAGAAATGATATCTGTGTTCTGTTCCTACATTTCTTACAATGAAGCGATGAAACCACTCATCCTCATAGTCGTTACATGGATACCAATTATGATAACAAACAGAACCGTCCTTTGTTCTCTGTCGATAAGAACGCACAATACGTCCCAAATTCCAAGGAACATGTCCCCATGCGCTCAGTTTTTTAGCCAGACGCAACAAGCCAAACATAATTTACACCACTTTCTTTCCTCTTGAATTTGCATAGCAAATTCTATCTTGTTAACAAATTCGTCAAATATTCGTTTAATTTTCGCGTCCATACTTCATAAGAGAAACTTTCTTGTGCAAACTTCTCCACCGCAAAATTCAGCTCGCTTAATGCCCCATCTTGCGCAACTTTTTCTAAAACTTCAGCTAATATCTTCGCATTATTCTGCGGAACTATACTACCATACTGGCCATGATTAGTGACATCCTGCACCGAGCGACCAAAATCTGTAAGTATTGGATATGCACCAAAATACATAGCTTCCAGAATAGCAATACAAAAACCTTCCGATCTGCTCGTCATGCACATAATCTTAGATTTCGCATATAATTCATAGAGCCTCTTTCTGTCACGAAGCTCTCCGACCAACAACAAATGCTCCGCCATCCATGCATCAGATTCACATATCCGCTTAATGTATTCCACAAAATGTGCTTCCGCAGGCCCTACAAAGAGAAATTTCCAATCGTTGAACAGTTTTCTATCTACCTTGCGTATCGCCTCAACCAAAAGTTCATTATTCTTGACATGCTTTCCTAGGCGACCGACGGTCAGCAAAATGTTCTCCTTTTGTTTCGGACGAGAAATCTTCCCCAGATCCACGCCAAATAAAGATACGGCATTCGGCAGATATTCGATACGATTCTTAAAAAGCCGCATCTCCTTCAAGACTTTGTAGAACGAGCGATTTTCAACTGTAAAAAGATCGACAGCGTAACTCTTCCAGTATTCCGGCACAATCTTGATCTTGCGCAGAAAGGTTCCATCATAGAAATGAGAAAATCCACTTTCATTCATATCCAATTTGATATAGGTCTTGATTGCCGGATTCAGTCTTTTCGCCAAACGTGGCAAAGAATACGATGCCCCGCCATAATTAAAACAGCAAAGCACATCCAGCTCTTTGACATGTTGCCGCAAATACTCTGCTGCGATTTTCCTTTGTTTTTTATAATCCTCTGCTTTACCCAAACATTTTAATGCACAATACTGTTCAAATTGTGCGTTTTTCAAAGGAGTTCCATTAGTAAAATATGCATAAGTACAAGACCAACCATGGTCTTTTCCCAAATAATAAGGATATGCACACATATCTTTTGTCAAATATGCTTCTGTATTATCTTCAAAATTCATCATCAATAATCTTTTCTGCACATGCATCCCTCGCCACAGTCACCGTATAAATGAACCCTATTCCACAACCCTACACTCATTCAGCAAGGCTTCCCAAGTCGTCCAAATCACAGAAGCCTCATATTGTCGCATAGATGCTCTTGCCGCCGTCCCCATCTTCACTCGCAACTCTTGATTTTCCATCAGTGTTTTCATACTTTGTGCCAAACCGTCCGCACTATCTTCAATAAGCATCCCCTAGGAAGCACAGATAAATTCAGTGCTTCTTATACAACCCATTATCTAAAATTTTAATGTAGCGATATTCTCGTTCCATGCTCAAACACAAAATCCGTGCAATGATAGAGACCTGCGACAAACCGGCAATCAAACCGCCAACGTGCGCCAATGTATACATATCCCGTAAAACTTCCAGACCCTTACGATAAGAATCCCCCGCTTGGCGGCTCTCTTCAAAAGCAATATTGCATACGCCATCCGAGCGATATGTATCCTGATAGTATAACACCTTAGATCCATATCGTTTTTCAAAACATTCCACATATCTACGATCATCTGTCGCTAAAAAAAGATATGAAAACCCTCTTGCCAATGCATCATCAATAGCTAAAAAATAATCCTCAGGGAGCACGCAATTCGGATGGTTTTTCCAGTGAAGCAGAAAGTCTGTACCTCGAATATGTATACCTAACACTTGATCCATCCGGACTACTTTCTTAAAGAGTTCTTCTCTATCTTTATCTAGTTTTTTCCCGACGCTATCATTTAGATGGAGATATTTTTTTACGATACCAGACATTTTTTGCAGATACGCATCATCTACACAATACCCTCCCGGCAAGTCAGGATTCAAGTTTCCTAATTCACGCTCAATACGGTAAAGATGTGGTGGTTTGAACAAAAAAACTCGCCCGCTTCGATATACGTCCGAAAGAGAGAGTGAACTGGTTTGCTGGAAATAATATTCAAAGGGATTATCAAATTCATCGTTCGCAAAAAATTCTTTACAAGGGCAAGAATCTGCATAATATACAACAGGAACAAAACCCAATTTTTCAGCTTCAAATAAGGCATGCAACGTATGTCGCATGTAGCCTCCCAGCCCCATTACTCCATGAATTTCGATAAAAAACAGGTTTTTTTCTAAATTCTCGTTTCCAAAAGACTTGATTTCTATACTATTGGGATCATTGCCAAGTTTTAAGATATCCTCAAGATATGCCTCATCATTCCATTTCCACAACAGTCTCCGCAAACAACGCCAGCTCTTTAACCAACGCCAATTTTTCCTTTTAGCTTTCAGCTCTTTAATATATATGCGAACTCTTTCTTTACATGAAGCGCAACCCATTTTTCATCACACCCCTTTCATACAAACGGAACAAAACAGACATCTATATTGATGCATGTTCTTATTCAAACATTTCCTTTAATACTCCATTAGAATCAACGAATATGTCATCATCCTCTCCTCAACCCCCCCAGCACACCTTCCACCACATCCAACAAACTTCCGCCCTCATACCGCATGCCCCGCACACCTGCCCTTCTCGCGCATTCCATGTCGCTTTCGCTGTCGCCGATGAGAACGGCACGCGTTCGATCAATGTTGTACTTCGCACAGGCGGCATCTACCATACCCGTGGCGGGTTTGCGGCATGTGCAGGCTTTTGTGTACTCGGGAATCCTGCCATCAATATGGTGCGGGCAGTAGAAGAGGGCGTCCAAGTGTGCGCCCTCTTTTTTCAGTTCTTCGTTCATCCAGTCATGCAGTCGGCGAACATCTTCCTCGGGGTAGTAGCCGCGCGCCACGCCCGATTGGTTCGTGACGACGACGGTGAGGATGCCGCATTCGTTGAGGCGGCGGATGGCGGCGGGAGCGTCGGGTGTCCAGAGGAAGTCTTCGGGACGGTGCAGGTAATGGATATCGATGTTCAGCGTGCCGTCGCGGTCGAAGAATACAGCGGGGACGCCCTTACTCGGCATAGCGGAAGTATCCTCCATCTTCAAGGAAATCGACGTATTCCTTGACGGCGGCGCGGAAGTCGTAGAAACCTCCGTCGTAGCCCGCCTTTAGGAGCTGCTTCGGATCGGCTTCGGTAAAGCTCTGATATTTGCCTTTGAGGACTTCGGGGAAGTCGCGGTAGCCGATATGCCCTTTTCCCAAGGCAGCGATGACGGCGTCGGCGGCTTCGTTGTATGTGTGCGCCTTGCCCGTGCCGCAGTTGTAGATGCCGGACGGTCCCTTGTTTTCCCAGAACCAGAAGTTGACTTTGACGACATCCTTGACGTAAATGAAGTCGCGGCGCTGCTCGCCGTCGTTGAAGCCGTCCGTGCCGCGGAAAAGACGTGCCTCGCCTGTTTCCTTGAGCTGGCGGTAGAGTTGGTAGAAGATTGACGCCATTTTACCCTTGTGCTGCTCCTGCGGGCCGAATACGTTGAAGTAGCGCAGACCGACGATCGGGCTACGGCTCTCGCGCATGACCTGACGCACATAGCGGTCGAAGGCGAGCTTGCTGTAGGCGTAGGGATTCAGCGCGTCCTCCGCCGCTTCGCCTTCAGTGAAGCCGTGGCGGCCTGCGCCGTACGTCGAGGCGGACGAGGCGTAGAGAAACGGCACGCGGTGCAGCAGGCAGAAGTGCAGCAGCGTCTTCGAGTATTCGTAGTTGGTCTTCATCATGTAGTTGACATCGTACTCCATCGTATCGGAGCACGCTCCCTCGTGAAAGACGGCGTCGATGTCGCTGCCGCCGAATTCGTCGTTCTCGATGCTCTCTAAGAAATCGTCCTTATGACGATAGTCGATGAAGTGCAGTCCGCGCAGGTTCTTGTAGTTTTCCCCATCCTTGAGGTCATCGACGATGAGGATGTCATTCCTGCCCTTGCGGTTGAGCTCCTTGACGATATTGCTGCCGATGAATCCGGCGCCGCCTGTGACGATGATCATGAAGATCCCCTCTCTCTTTTCCTGTGAGGCGCATACGGAACGCGCCTGCCAAACTTATGCCTCTTCGCGCGGCATTTCCCTCAGCGCTTCCTTCAACTCCTCGCGGCTCACGGCATAGGTGCCGAGTTTACGCACGACGACACTTGCGGCGAGATTGGCGAGGAAAGCGGCGTCCGCTCCCTTGAGTCCGCCGGAAAGCCCTGCGGCGAGGACGGCGATGACCGTATCGCCCGCGCCCGATACGTCGAAGACTTCCTGCGCACGCGTCGGGATATGCAGTTCTTCGCCCTCGCGCACGAGCGTCACACCGTTTTCCGAACGCGTCGCGAGCACATTTTTGATGCGGTACTTGCGCATGATGTAGTGCGCGGCCTTGACCACTTCGGCATCGGTGTTCTTGATGGGATCGATGAGAATCTCGTTGATTTCTTTGACGTTCGGTGTGATGTAGTCGGCGCCGCGGTATTTCGTCCAGTTCGCGCCCTTGGGATCGATGATGACGGGAACGCCGTGCGCGTGCGCCGCTTCGATGATCGCCGTCGTCGTGACTTCGCTGCACGTTCCCTTCGCATAGTCGGAAACGACGATGGCGTCGATGCTCTCAGCGAGCTTGCAGCGCACGAAGGCGAGGAATTTATCGATGTAGATCTTCTCAAGCGGCTCGGTGCTCTCGAAGTCGAGCCGCATCATCTGCTGATGTCCGCCGATGATGCGCATCTTCGTCGTCGTCGGGCGGTTCGTCGGCACGAGTCCCGCATGGTCAATGCCGTTTTCCACGAGCTTTTCCTTCAAGGAGCGGCAATGGTAGTCCTCGCCGACAAAGCCCGCGAGAAGCGTGTCGCAGCCGAGGAGCGCGAGGTTGTGCGCAACGTTCGCCGCGCCGCCGAGCGTTTCTTTCTGGCGCATGATATGGTTGATCGGCACGGGCGCTTCGGGCGAAATTCGCGTGACTTCGCCGTAGTAATATTTGTCGAGCATGACGTCGCCCGTGACGAGGATCTTGCAGCGCGAAAGACGCTCCTCGACGAGGGCGAGCATTTTTTCGATGTCCATAGAAAGCTCCCTTCCAACGAGATAACTTCTCTTATAATTCTACAACCTTGCAGCGATATTGTCCATCATGCGCGGGGATATTGCCGACCTTGTTTTCATATTGCCGCAGAAGCTCCTCCGCATAGCGCAGTACTTCCTTGACAGGGATGTTCTTCATGCACGCCATATTTTCTGCCCCCTCTCTCGGACATTCGTGCTTGCCGCACGGATGGCAGGCTTCGGGCGTCTTGAGTAGGATGTCCTTGGCGTCGTAGGGGTAAAACCCCGGCACGGGACTTGCGCCGAACATCGTGACGATGGGCACGTTCATCGCGACGCCGACGTGCATGGGGCCGGAATCCGTCGTGATGAAGAGCGCACATTTCTTGAGGAGCGCCGCAAGCTCGGCGAGCGTGACGCGTCCCGTGAAGGTCTGCAGCATCGCATGATCGCCGTGGCGCATCTTGGCGCGGCAGGCGCGGACGAGTTCTTCATCCATCGGACCGCCGAAGAAGGCGATGCCGTAACCTTTTTCCAGAAAATAGTCAGCAGTTTGCGCAAAATACTCGTCGATCCAGCGCTTCGTCTTCCAACTCGCGCCGATGTTCAAGGCGATGACCTTCGCTCCCGCCGGAAAGGCGTCCTGCCAGAGCTTTGCCGCGCTTTCCTCCGCACCTTCGGGCAGCCACATCTCCAAGCCAGCATCGTCGATGCGCTCGATGCCGACGGCTTCTTGCAGCACGTCGAAGTGGGAATGGATCTGGTGCTTGACCGCCTTCTTGTTTTCCATGACCTTGTTGAAGAAGGCGGAAAAGAGGGGCTTTGCATAGCCGACGATGCGCCCTGCGCCCGAGAAGGCCGCGAGCGCTGAGGCGCGTTCGTTGCGGTGCAGATTGATGACGAGGTCGAAATGCTCGCGGCGAACACGGCGGATAAAGCGCAAAAAAGCGAGCGGATGATTATCCGCTCCCTTCTTGTCGAGCAAAAGACAGCCGTCGATATGCTTGTTATAGATCACAAGATCGGCGAGCTTCTTGTCTGCGAGAAGCGTGATGCAAGCCTTCGGAAAGTTCGTCCGAAGCGTCCTGAGGACGGGCGTCACAAGCATGAGGTCGCCGATGTGCATGAGGTTGATGACGAGGATGTTGTCGTAATCTTTTTGGCGCATAAATGATTCCTTATAGTGATTGCTGAAAAGAAAAAAAGTGGCACGCATCTACTGCCTTCACTGTGCCAAAACGTCCCGAATCTTTTCCTTGACTTCCTCGACGGAGAGGATCGCGAGGCAGTCAAGTCCCTTGGGACATGCTCTCTTCCAGCAGGCTTTGCAGGTGCGTGGGATCTCCATAGCATTTTGCTGCTGTCCGTAGGGACCGTTGCGGTTGGCGTCGGTCGGCCCCATGAGCATGATGGTCTTGGCGCCAAAACCGGCGGCGAGGTGGACAGGACCGGTGTCACCGCCGAGAACGAGCGCGGCGCGTGTGAAGATGTGCGCTAGCTCCTTGAGGCTCGTGCGCCCGACGAGGTTGACCGGCGGCACTTCGGCGAGCGCTTCGATGTCGCACACGAGACTTTCGTCGAGGCGGCCGCCGCCGACGAGCACAGGCGTAAATTTTTCGCCATAAAGCCAGTCGGCAAGCACAGCGAAGTATTTCATCGGCCAGCGCTTGTTCGGCCAATTCGCGCCGATGGCGAGGACGACGAATCGGCTATCCTCACGCACGCCCTCGGCGGCAAGCAGCGCATCTGCCGAAGCAGCTTCTGCCGGGGAGACGGCAACGGGGAAGCGCACCTCGTCAACGCGGCAGCCAAGGGCGCGCGCGACATCGAGGTATCGCTCGACGATGTGACCTGCGGCGTGCGCCCCTTGGACGGGACGGCTCACATAGGCAGAGCCTTCGCGCATGTTCGCCGTGCCGAGACGCAGCTTCGCTCCCGACTGCGCAACGATGACGGCGGATTTGAATAGTCCCTGCAGGTCGAGCGCTGCATCGTATTTGCGTGCGCGAAGCTCATGGCGAAAAGGGCGGAACTCTTCAAGGAAGCCGCGCACGGTACGAAAGCGCTTCTTTTCAAAAAGAATAATGTCGTCAATGTAAGGATTGCCCGTAAGAATATCGTAGGCTGTCGGCTCGACAACCCACGTCAGATGCGCTTTGGGATACGTCTCCTTAATCGCATAGGACACGGGGAGCGCATGAATGACGTCGCCGATGGCGCTGAGTTTGACAACCAAGATGTTGTCCATGATGCTCCCCCTCCTCTTCCTTATTTTCGGTTGATTCTTTCGATGATCTTTGTCGTCGAGCGACCGGGCACGAGACCGATGAAATGCACCTCGCCGCCATACCTTTCGACGATCTTCGCTTCGGGCAGCGTCTCTCGCGTGTAGTCGCCGCCCTTAGCGTAGACAGCGGGACGCACCTTCTCGACCAGAGCTTCCGCCGTCGGCTCATCAAAGAGCACGACGTAATCGACAGCGGCGAGCGCACCCACGACCTCTGCACGGTCAAGCTCGCGGTTGACAGGGCGCGTCTCTCCCTTCAAGCGGCGCACGGACGCGTCGGTATTGAGCCCGAGCACGAGACAGTCGCCCAGAGAGCGCGCCTGCGTCAGATAGCGCACATGCCCTGCGTGCAGGATGTCGAAGCAGCCGTTCGTAAAGACGATGCGCTGCCCTGCTGCGCGCAGGGTAGCGCAAAAATCCTCGATCTTTTCGTTTGGTATCAGCATGAGAATCTCCTTTTCGACAAATTCTGCCTGAAAGCTCCTCTACCTGCCCGAACAGCTTTCATTTCATCAACGCTACCTTAAGCTCTGCCGCGCTGACGGTCGCCGTACCGAATTTTCGCACGGCGACGCCCGAAGCAATGTTTGAAAGCCGTGCCGCCGCCAAAGGATTCGCACCGCCCGCGAGTGCAAGAATGAACGCCGCGACACACGTATCGCCCGCGCCCGAGACATCGTAGACCTCGCTCTTGTCCGACACAGGGATCTCATGCCTTGCGCCGTCGGCAAGAAAGAGCATCATGCCCTTCTCGCCGCGCGTGATCAGCGCCCCCTTCGCGCCGAGTTCGGTGATGAGCGCACGCGCCGCCTCTTCGATTGCGTCCTCCGTATCGAGACGCCGTTCAAAAGCGGCGGCAAGTTCGGCATCGTTCTGCTTCACATAGTCGACGCCCGAGAAGGAGCGCACGCCGTAGCGCGAATCGACGATTGTCGGCACACCACGTTCACGGCAAGTAGCGAGCAGCCGCTCGCGAATCCCCTGCGTGACCGTGCCCGAGCCGTAGTCGCTCAAGATGACGGCATCGACATGCGCAAGCGCCTGCAGGAGACGCACTTCCAACGCCTCTGCAAGCGCAGAGGAAAGCGGCTCACGGCTCTCCTTGTCGATGCGCACAATCTGCTGACTGACCGTCGCCCTGCCGCCCGCGATGACGCGCGTCTTGGAAATCGTCGGTCGTTCAGAAGTCGCCAGAAGTCCCGCCGTATCGACGCCTGCACGAGAGAGCACCGAGGCAATCCCCGCACCGCCCGCATCCTCGCCCAAGATGCCGAAAGCGCACACCGCGCCGCCCAAAGTCGCCGCATTGTGTGCAACATTTGCCGCGCCTCCCGCGACGACGCGCTCGCCCATCTCCTCTAAAACAAGTACGGGCGCTTCCCGCGATATGCGCGAAATACGTCCGTCGAGGTAAATATCCGCGACCATATCGCCAAAGACAATAACGCGCGTCCCTTTCATACATCTCACTGCTGATACCAATTCATTCATCTTTGCTGCCGAACCATTCGTTTTTGATACCATTCCCCGCTCCTTTTTCGCGCGGATCACCACGGCGTGAAGTTCAGCCGGATGCTCCAACTGTCGCGCTTCACACGATAGCGCGTAACGAGCTGTACGCAGTGCATATCGTGATACCAATAGTAGTCGACATCATTCAGCGTGCGCCGATCAATATCGTACGCCGTACCGCAGACGACACGGTCACGCTCCGTCAGCCGATAGCTGAATCCCGTGTAGAGCGCACGGTTGTAATCCGCTACATTATAAGCAAAGAGCGCATTGCCTGTGTATACCTGCGAATAGCTGTACTTGCCATAGACGGTCAAACGATCGTCAAACTTCTTCAAGAGGGTCGCCGACCAGCTGAGTCCTGCGATCCGTGATTGATTGTACGATTCCGTCGTCACCGAGTAATCCGTCGCCAAGGTCAGCGAAGCGCCTACCCCCAACGGAATCGGATCGTGGTAAACATTGACCTTCCAGTAAGTATGCGTACTCTTGATCCCGTGGTTATACCAGCGTCCGCGCTCCGCCTCGACGCCCCAGCCGATCGGCGCATCCTTGAAGTGATGCCCGAAAGTATAATGCAAGCTCGGCGCACGACGAATCCAGTTGTCGTCGCGGTCCTGCCAATAGCCGTATTGGAAGTGCAGCGTCCCGTAGTCGCCGCTTGCGCGAAGTTCTGCCTTACCCTTCCAACCGTCCTTCGACGTCACCTGCAGCGTCGGGATAAAGTCGATCTGCTTTGCCACGGGAAGCGTGAAATCCTGACTGACGATGACGCCGTCGGCTTTCGTATACCCCACCGTCGGAAAAGGCGGCGCATCCTCATGTCCGGGACGCAGATCCGCCGTATACCTGTCGCGATGACCAACGCGCACCTTTTTCAGCCATAGATCACAGTCGTAAAATACCATCTTGTCGTTCGGATAGATCTCAATGCGCTTGGCGCTCACACTGTAATCGGGCGTCTTCGCATGACATTTCGTCGCACGTCCCTCATGGACGACGACATGATCGGGGAATATCTCGATCTTCTTGCCCGAGATATACTGATGTCCAACCTTTCCCTCCGCATTCTCAACCTTACCGATGCCGACGCCATAGTTGTACGAGAGCTTCCAGCCGCGAACATCGGCGCGCACCATGCCAGGCGTCACCTGCAGAAGATGCGCCTCGTTTTCGACGACGACATCTTGTGTGCGAGCGTTGCCCTTGATCTCTTCCGATAGGATGCGGCGGTTATCGATCCTCGTGATCTTTACACTGCCGCGAGCGAAAAATTCGCCCGTCACCTGATCGTAAAACAGCTCATCCCCCTCAAACGCCGTCGGCAAAGGAGTCAAGTGGTCCTCCATAGGCTGACGCAGCTCAGACTGCATCGCCGCCGTATCCTTCAGGAGCGTCTCCTGCGCCTCGGAAAGACGATTTTCCCGCTCAGCGCGTCGCTCGTTCTCGATGTAGTCAAGGACGTCCGCTGCTGTATCGCTCGACGAGCGATACTCTGCGAACGCCGCCGAGGGCAGACAGGACGCCGCAAAAACTGCGGCCAAGAAAGCGCCTTTGCGAGCGGAAAAACGCCGAACCATCATCTTCATGAAGCTTCCTCTCACCTTTCCGTCGTCGGTATCGCGTAGAGAACAGTATCATCGTGCGTCTGGATGAAAAGCTCCGTCCCCTCGGGCAACTCGATGTTCTTGCCCTTGACGAAAGCGCCGCCGATGATACCGATCGGGCCCAAGAGCAGCATACCCGCGACGCTCGCACCCGCAGCCATAGCGTAACTCTTCATCTCCTGCTTCGACTCCTCGCCGACGAAGGTCTTGACATCGGTGCCGTCCATCGCTTTCGTCGTATGGAAATCGGTATCAATCCGCGCGTCACGTCCAAAATTGCGCGCCTGATCAACCTTCTTCACCGTGCCCTCGCCCGGCTGCCCCTTGGCAAAGACGAGCATACCGCCCACCACGACGTCCTCTGCCACCTTATAGTGAATGGTATCCCCTGCCTTGATCGTCTTTGCATTGACTGCCTGCGTCAAGGCGATGCGAATCAGCGTATTCTTCGGCACCGTCACTTGCTCCAGCGGCACGCTGTAACCGCCGAACGCCGCCGTGCCGAGATCCTGTATGCGCTTCTTGTACGTGCCCGCACTCGTCTTTCCTGCAACCAGCATTTCCATCTCTGTCACACGCTTGTCGACAGACTTCGGGCTGACCTCATGCATAAGTCCCCATTCGATGGCATTGAGCTGCGTCAAAAGCCCCGGCCCCATCGAGTTGTCGAAGATATCATCGTAGACGATATTGACGCGCTCAAGCATCGCGCCGTTATTGTGCGCACCGAGATAATCCTTTTCGAGCCGATTGATGCGGTCGAGAAGCGCACCTGTCTGCTCGCCGCCCCACGTCTCCTGCTCGACGGCAGAGAGCTTTCCCTGCACCGTTTCCTCCGCTGCACGGACAACGCCAACCTGCGTCACAAAAAGCGCGGCACAAAGCGCCGTGCTCATGATTTTTTTCAAAAACATAGCGGTTCCCCCTTCTTACAAACATGCCTATGGAATCACTGTCCCTACGAAATGCATGACTTCGGTGAATTTTCCCTTATGCCTTATTCTGCAAACAGCGGGGAAATCCTTCCTTAAAAGTCGCCTAGATGAAAGACGCGCGAATTTCTTCGCCGAGAAGCCGCTTGACACAAGCCCTCTTGCACAGGTACCATAGAACGTAAGAACAGATGGGAGCCTATGACGAAGGAGGAATGACACATGCCCGAAATGATTTTTACCTCTGACGAAATCAAACGGAGACTTCAGCCGATTTTCGACAGCCACAAAATCCGGCAAGCCATTCTTTTCGGCTCTTACGGAAAAGGAACCGCCACCAAGGACAGCGATGTGGATTTGCTCGTAAGCAGCAACCTGCGCGGTCTGAAATTCATAGGCTTCGTGGATGAATTGCGTCAGGCGCTGGATGATAAAGACATGGACGTCTTGGACATCACCCATATTGAGCCGCAGTCGCGAATCGCCGAAGAAATTCGGCAGACAGGGATTGAAATTTATGCGCGATAAAATCATTGTCGATAAAATGCTTCGTTACGCAAGCAAAGTGTGCAAATACTGCCAAGACACTTCCTACGAGGAATTTCAGGCGAACGACATGCTGCTGGAAGCTTGCGTCTTCAATCTCAGTCAAATTGGTGAACTGACCGCAAAATTGAACGACAACTTCAAAAAGCAGTATCCGCAGGTGCCTTGGGCGCAAATCTATGGGTTGCGCAATCGCATCGTCCACGACTACGAGGGCGTAAATCTCCGTCTGCTTTGGGAGATCATTTCCGAGGATATGCCGGATTTGCAGCGAACATTGAACGACATAAACGACGAGTGATGCCATTTTTCATCTCTTGCATTTTCCCACACACTATGCTATCTTATGGTCAGCGAAGATGATATCCGCAAGGAATCGTACTTCGCCGCCCTTTGCCGTGCAGGCACGTCCTGCTTTTCTCCTGCCGCAAATGAATACACATCTGCTTAGATCCCTCGGGACTGAGACAGCAAGGACTCGCATAAGATTACAGCGCATACGGCGCATAGCCGCAGCTGTTTTGCATATTTTTCAGCCTTTCTGTCTTGTCGGCAGGAAGGCTTTTTTGATGGGAGGAATCCTCTTGCAAAACATTGGTCGTTTCATCGTCAAAAACATGGTCTGGCTCGTCGTCCTCGTCGGCGCGGCGGGCGCTGTCTTTCCCGCGGCGCTGTCTTGGATCGCGCCGCAGGTGCCGCTCCTCTTGGGACTGGTCATGTTCGGCATGGGCATGACGATCGAGCTGAAAGACTTTCGCCACCTGGCGCGTCATCCGTGGGAAGTGGGCGTCGGCGCACTCGCGCAGTTCACGATCATGCCGCTCATCGCTTATCTGCTCACCCAAGTGCTCGCTCTGCCGCCCGACCTCGCCATCGGCGTCATCCTCGTCGGCGCCTGCCCCGGCGGCACGGCATCGAACGTCGTCACCTACCTCGCAAAGGGCGACGTGACGCTCTCGGTCGCCATGACGACGGCGACGACGCTCCTCGCCCCCTTCGTCACACCATTTCTGACGCTCCTCTTGGCAGGCGAAGAGATCACCGTCCATGCACCTTCGATGATGCTCTCCATCGCCGAGATGGTGCTTCTGCCCGTCCTCTTGGGCGCGGCGGTCAACCACTTCTTCCGGCGGCGCGTCGAGCGTGTACTGATTGTGCTGCCGCTCATCTCCGCCCTGCTCGTCGCGCTCTTGGTCGGCGTCGTCGTCTCGATGAGCGCACCGCGTCTCACCGAAATCGGACCGCTCGTCGCCCTCGCCGTCATCCTGCACAACGGCTGCGGGCTTGCGCTCGGCTATGCGCTCGCCGCACGTCTCGGCATGTCTGCCTCGAAACGGCGCACCGTCGGCATCGAGGTCGGTATGCAGAACTCGGGCATGGCGGCGTCTCTCGCGCTCCTCTATTTCAGCCCCGCCGCCGCAATCCCCGCCGCTCTCTTCAGCGTCTGGCACAACATCTCCGGCTCGCTTGCGGCGAACTGGTTCACGCGGCGCGACGCAGACGACAATGCGCTTTCCGCCGACATTTCCCTCAGATAAACCCTAGGAGGCAATCTCATGAACATCTTGACCACACCGAAGGCACTCCAAGACTACGCAAAAAGCGTCAAACGCACAGGCGAAACGATCGCGCTCGTGCCGACGATGGGTGCGCTCCACGCGGGGCACCTCTCACTCGTCGAAGCCGCGCGAAAAAGCGCGGATCGCGTCATCGTCTCCGTATTCGTCAATCCCATGCAGTTTGGTCCGAACGAGGACTTCGCCGCCTACCCGCGCACCTTCGAAGCCGACGCAGCGAAACTCGAAGCCGCAGGCGTCGACGCCGTCTTTCATCCCGCGCCCGAGGCGATGTACCCTGCCGGCTACGCGACCTGCGTCGAAGTCACGGGCGCACTCACGGCGAAACTCTGCGGCGCGAAGCGTCCCGGACACTTTCGCGGCGTGGCGACCGTCGTATTGAAGCTCCTCTTGCTCTCGGGCGCAGACAAAGCGTTCTTCGGACAAAAGGACGCGCAGCAAGTAGCCGTCCTGCGCCGAATGATCGCCGACCTCGGCGTCGCGACCGAGATCATCATGGCGCCCATCGTACGCGAAGCATCGGGACTTGCGCTCAGCTCGCGCAACGCCTACCTGTCGCCCGACGAGCGCACCGCCGCCCTCGTCCTCTCAAAGAGCCTGCAAGAAGCGCACGACGTCTACGAAACGGGCGAAAAACGCGCAAAGGTACTCAAGGAAATCACCGCCGTCGAACTTTCCAAAGAACCGCTGGCAAAGATCGACTACGTCGAACTTTACTCCTTTCCGGATCTGGAAGAAATTGAACGAATCCATGCGCCTGCGCTCCTCGCCGTCGCCGTATACATCGGCAAGACGCGCCTCATCGACAACATCATCCTGGGGGAAGAACCATGCTGCTGAACTTGATGAAATCCAAAATTCACTGTGCAACCGTCACAGAAGCAAATCTCGCCTACATGGGCAGCATCACCATCGACGAAGCGCTCATGGAGGCAGCGCACATCTTGCCGCATGAGCGCGTGCAGGTCGTAGACAACAACAACGGCGCACGCCTTGAAACGTATGTGATCAAAGGCGCACGCGGCTCCGGCGTCGTATGCCTGAACGGCGCCGCCGCACGCTGCGTACAGCCCGGCGACATTGTCATCATCATGTCATACGCCATGATGACCGAAGAAGAAGCGCGCGCCCACACGCCTATCGTCGTCATAGCAGACGAAAAGAACCAGCCGCGAGAGGTGCGCGGGAGAGAGCAGCACGGTACGATCAGCTAACTTGGCACGCGGTTCTTCGGCGCTTCCTCGGACAAAAATCCCCTGCGAAACAAAACGCCTGTCGCAGGGGATTTTTTCTTCCCATGCCTTTACAAATCAACGCAATTTATGATAACATAAGATTCGTTATTTATATGCACTATTGTCCTTTGACAATGGAGAGGGGACGTATTTATGGACCATCTGATTCCGCTGCTCAATTCTATCGATTCCGTACTCTGGGGACCGCCGCTCATCATCCTTCTCGTGGGTACAGGCATCATCCTGACCGTGCGCCTGCGGCTCCTGCAGGTCGTGCAGCTGCCGCTCGCGCTCTCGCTCATCTTCCGTGCGAAGAACCGCGGCGAAGGCGACGTGTCGAGCTTCAAGGCTCTGTGCGTCGCGCTCGCCGCGACCGTCGGCACGGGAAACATCGTCGGCGTCGCGACGGCGGTCAAGGCGGGCGGCCCCGGCGCGATCTTCTGGATGTGGATGGCGGCGTTCTTCGGCATGGCGACGAAGTACGCCGAAGGACTGCTCGCCATCAAATACCGCACGACGGACAGCCACGGCGACATCGCGGGCGGCCCGATGTTCTACATCGAAAGAGGGCTCGGACGCGCGTGGCGTCCTATGGCGATCTTCTTCGCCTGCGCCTGCGTACTCGTCGCCTTCTTCGGCATCGGCACCTTCCCGCAGGTCAACGCCATCGTCGACAGTGTCGAAATCTCGTTCGGCGTGCCGCGCTGGGCGACGGATCTCGCCATCACAGCGCTCATCGCCGCCATCACACTCGGCGGTCTCAAGAGCATCGCACGCGTCGCCGCTGCCATCGTGCCCTTCATGGCGCTGACCTACATCGCGCTCTCCCTCATCCTCATCGTCATGAACATCGACGCCCTGCCGCACGCCGTCGCCCTCATCTTACAGAGCGCGTTCACAGGCGAGGCTGCCGTCGGCGGCTTCGCCGGCTCGACTGTCATGATGGCGATGCAGAACGGCATCGCGCGCGGCGTATTCTCGAACGAATCGGGGCTTGGGTCCGCGCCCATCGCATCCGCCGCTTCCAAGACGAAGCGTCCGGCGGAGCAGGGGCTGATCTCCATGACCGGCACATTCATCGACACGATCATCATCTGCACGATGACAGGTCTCGCCCTCGTCTTGACGGGCGCCTGGTCGGGCGATGCGGCGGGCGCAGCCATGACGAGCGCCGCTTTCGCCGCCAGCTACGGCGTGATCGGCAGCCACCTCCTGACGATCGCGCTCGTACTCTTCGCGTTCACGACGATCCTCGGCTGGAACTACTACGGCGAGCGCGCAATCATCTACCTTTTCGAGCGCAAAGGCGTGCTGCCATATCGGCTCATCTTCATCGCGCTCGTCGCCTCGGGCGCTTTTCTGAAACTCGAAGCCATCTGGATCCTCGCCGACATCGTCAACGGTCTCATGGCGATCCCGAACCTCATCGCGCTCCTGCTCCTGTCCGGCGTCATCGTGCGCGAAACGAACCTCTATATGAACTATGTCAAGCGCCATGCACGAATGAAGGAAACGTAAAAAGCGCCCGCACGACACCGTTCTTTCGGTATCGTACGGGCGCTTTCCTTTTTTTCAAAAGATCAAACGTGCGGCCACACAGCCCCCACAGCAGCCGGAAATGACGCCGATAAGCCCCGGAATCATAAAACTGTGATTGAGCAAATACTTGCCGATGTGCGTTGTACCCGAGCGGTCAAAGCCGATGCACGCGAGATCCGACGGATACGTCGGCAGGAAGAAGTAGCCGTAGCAGGCAGAGATGAACGACATGATGAGCACGGGATCAACGCCGACATTAAGCGCCATAGGAACGACGATAGCGATCGCCGCCGCCTGCGAGTTCACGAGCTTTGACGTGAAGAACGCAATGATCGCATACGCCCACGGGTACGCCTGCACTGTCGCACCGAGAAAATCCTTGAGGATCGCCATGTGTGCGCTGAAATATGTATTCGCCATCCAAGCGACGCCGTAGACGGAGAGCAGCGCGACCATACCCGAGCGGAACACCTGGCTGTTGCCGACATCCTTCGCCTTCACCTTGCAGAAAAGCAAGATAGCGGCGGCGATCAAGAGCATGATCATCTGAATGACTTCCGTCATGTCGATCGCCTTCATCTCGCCCATCTTGTCGGGAAAATGCGGCAAGAGCGCCGGATCGTTGCCGAGAACCGCTATGACAAGAATGCCGATAAAGAAAATGAACATCGCATGATAGTATGGGCGCGGCAGCTCCTGATCCTACAGGCTTTCCGACTCGCCGTAGACGTACTCCTTGTTTTTCGGTTCCCTGATGAACGCTTGAAACGCCTCATCCTTGTCCAGATCCTTGCCGCGCCGATAGCTCCAAAGCGCAGCGCAGACGACGCCCGTCAAGGTCGCCGGAATCGTCACGCCGAGCACCTGCAGCACCGAGACGTGATGCCCCGCCTGCGCCATAAACGCGATGATGGAAACGACCGCGACAGAAACAGGCGAGCCGCATATCCCCATCTGCGCCGCGACGGAAGAGACCGCCATAGGGCGCTCGGGGCGGATGCCCTGCTTGATCGCCACATCATAAATGATGGGAAACATCGTGTAGACGACATGCCCCGTGCCGCAGAGCACGGTCAAGAGCCACGTCGTGACAGGCGCGAAGATCGTGACCTGTTTCGGATTGTTTCGCAAAAGCTTCTCCGCATACTTGAGCATGACCGTAAGACCGCCCGAGGTCTGCAAAAAGCCTGCGCAGGTGACGACTGCAAGAATCGTCAGCATGACGGAGATCGGCGGCACGCCCGGCTGATAGCCAAAGACAAAGGTATAGACGGCAAGCCCGATGCCGCTGATGACCGCAAGCCCGATGCCGCCGTGATGCACACCGAAAAGCAAACAGCCGAGCATGACAAGAAAGCCCAGAAACATTTCCATAAAAATTCCTCCCAAAATCCCACGAAAACGGCGAAAAAAAAGACGCCCGTTCCCTAAAACTGTCTTGACCGGAGAAACCGAAAAACCCTTTCCTCCGCACAGGATTTTAGAAGCCTTGCCGATCATACGCTTTAATTATAATACAATAATTGTACGCAGGCAATAAAAAAGGGCGCAGACGCGCCCCGTGGGAAAATTTTCCTTACGTTCTTAATATCTGCGATGTTCCTTCACATACTCGACGGGACGGCTCCAATCGACATGGACGTCCGTCGCTTCCCAAAGGCGCGTCAGAGCCGTCTTGAAACTCTCAACATCGGCGACAGGATCAATAAGCTCCTTGCTGAAATCGCGCAGCGTTTCGTGCGGCACGCCGATCTCATGCTTTTCACCGAGATACGCTTCGACCGCGCGGCGCCCCTTTGCATCATCTAAGACGACCGTAGCCGTCCTTTCTTTCGCATCGTACTCGATGTAGCCCAGCTCCTTTTTATACTGAATGGCTACGCTGTAATTCGTTGACACGCTTGATCACCTTTCCTTATCTTCATTTTTCCGCTATACTATAAGAAGCACTGATACATTCAGCGTTTCCTAAGAGAATGCCGCCGCACGGCATTTCCCCGCAAATTTCCCTCTGCAAAAAGAAGGTGCTTCCTAATGTATTCCGAATATCTCATGCTGTTCGTGATCCTTGCGCTCGGCATCGCCGGGCACAATACGACCGTCGCTTATGCCGTCATCATCGTGCTCATCCTAAAGCTCCTCGGACTGACGTCGATGCTCAACATCCTCGCCGCCAATGGGTTGAACTGGGGGATCGTGATTCTTCTGGTCGCCATTCTCGTACCCATTGCGACGGGTGATGTGACCATATCAAACATGATCGACGCTTTCAAAAGCCCCTTGGGCATCGCCGCCATCCTCTGCGGCGTACTCGCGGCAGCGGCAGGCGGCGGCGGCGTCGAACTCCTGAAGAACGATCCGCATATCGTCGCTGCACTCATCATCGGCACGATCATCGGCGTCTGCTTCTTCAAGGGCGTCGCCGTCGGTCCTTTGATCGCGGGCGGCATGACCTATGCACTGATGAAGCTCTTTGCCGTCCTCAAGTAGACACGCTTTCTTCCAGCAGCTTGCGCATCGCCTTGGCGTTTTCCTTGGCGGTGCTTTTTTTGTCATAAAGAGCGACCGCTCTGTCTTGCTCGGCTTCGTCTCTCGCAAGCACAAGTTCGACGCGCTCGCCAAGGATGCGCTTCGCCTGCCGCAGCACAAGCTCCATCGACGCATCGGCGGCGACAAGCACATAGGTGCGTGCGAGATCGCTGTGCGCCGCGTGCAGAAGCTCGGCGACCGACGGGCATTCCTCGCGGCTGCCATGCACAATGACATTCGCCCCAAGCTCCGTCAAACGCAGCCCGCGCGCCGCATCGGACGCGACGGCAAGCAGCGCAACGGGCAGCAGCGACGCATAATCCGCCGTCAGCGAATGCGCCTCCGCCATATCCGTCACGCGAAACGACTGCAGCCTGCCCCAGCCGATCGCCTGCTCAAGGACAGCGCCCGGATGATCCGTATGCACATGGACGAGCAAAGAGCGCTCATCGGCTTCGACAGCGACGAAGCGACACTCCTCCTGCAAACGTCGCTCGACATCGTGTGCGCGCACCTTGCTGCCCACGATGCGAAACGTCACGCAGTACGGACGCACAAGATCGCGGCGCGGATCCGGAATCGAGAGCCGATCTTTTCCCATACCGAGCGAAAGGCTCACGGCAGGCGACACGAAGTTGCCGTCAAGCCCCTTCATACAGCCCTCCAAAAACGTCTGCATGACGAGCGCCCCCGGCTCCTCGCGCTTTTCCTCTGCCAGAGCCTTTTGCCCCTCGCAGATCGCCGTCTGCAAGATCTCCGAGATCGGCAAATTCGCTCGCACAGCATGATACGCCCCCTTCGCGACCGCCTTGGCAGCGGCGACAAGCACCGTTTCCACCGTCGGCGGCAGCACGCGCTGCGCATAGAGGATACCGTACTGAAACGCCTTGCCGAACTCCGACGACGTCGCGTCCACTTTGCCCGACAGTCCCTTTGCGATGCCGCGCAGAAGCTGTGCGAGCACGACGCCAGCCGTCCCGCGCGCCCCAAGCACCGCCGCACTCGCCACACGCCGTGAAAGTCCGCCGATGCTCTCGTCCTTCGCGTCGACAAGCGGCATGACCGCCGCTCCCATCGTGCGCAGCACATGCGTACCCGGCAAAGTCGTACGCTCTCCCATCTTCTTTCTTGAGAGTGCGTCAATGCCCTCGTATTCCAGAAGGAACTCGCCGTAAGCGCCGCTCAGCATACGCTTGAAATCGCTTCCGGTGATGACCTCTCGATTGCCTGTCATAAGGATCCCTTCTTCCTACGGAAACCACGGATACATGCAGCGTCCAGCAGATGGACTTTCATCCATGATCCCCATGCAAACTACACGCACAAACGTCCACTTTGTGGACATTGTGCGCCGCCCTTACAGA
>NZ_JBQNBV010000011.1:0-27851 GCF_052169755.1 Selenomonas sp.
TTCCGGCGTTTTCAATTCTGAAGGAAAGAGCGCCCCCAGCCCTTTGCCCAACGCCTGATGCTTTCTAGCTGTCACGCTCCGCCACCTCCTTTGCCAAATCCATATAGACGACAGCCCCCTTGCAATTCCTATCATAAGCGATGATCGGCTGTCCATACGACGGTGCTTCACTCAAGCGCACAGTACGCGGTATGACCGTACGATATACTTTACCACCGAAATGTGTTCGAACTTCCTCTGCTACCTGCACGGAAAGATTAGTGCGCGAATCAAACATTGTCAGAAGCACGCCCTCGATCTCCAAAGCAGGATTCAAGTTAGTCTGCACCAACGTCATTGTGTTCATCAGCTGCGCCAAACCCTCAAGTGCATAGAATTCGCATTGGATCGGCATTAGAACGGTATCAGACGCTGTCAACGCATTGAGTGTCAAAAGCCCCAAGGACGGCGGGCAGTCAATTAAAATGAAATCGTATTTCTCTCGTATAGTATCAACCGATCGCTTCAAACGGTTCTCACGTGAGATGGCAGCAACAAGCTCAATCTCCGCTCCGGCAAGCTCAATATTTGCGGGCAATATATCGACCTCATACCCTGTGTGAAGAATCGCCTTCTCCATAGCGAGATTATCAATCAATACCTGGTAAATGGTCGTCGTCAAATCTGATTTATTGATACCAAACCCACTCGTTGCATTCCCCTGCGGATCGGAATCAATGAGCAGTACGCGTTTGCCCAGTATGGCAAGACCGGCGCTCAAATTTACCGATGTCGTCGTCTTTCCTACGCCGCCTTTTTGATTGGCTACTGCTATAATTTTCGCCACGTTCTTTTCCTCCATAACCTTTTCTTTTCCTATTATAGCATGATATACTGATGGGGGAAAGTATCCAAGTCCACCCATCATACATGAAGATGGATGTTTCACGTGAAACATCCATCCCATTAGATACCCGGAAAGAAGGAGTTTTATGCCCATTTACAATACAGTCCTGCTCCATATTGATCCAAAGGAAACTCGTCGTTATGCCGGATTGAATAAGGCAAAGGATTTCGACGAAAAACTCATTGAGGAGGCGTGCTTAGAAGCGCGTCTCCTTGCCGAACCTCGTGGTATATGGCAGCTTTACGATTATGATGCAGCAAAGCAAACGGTACTCGCTGCCCCCCCTTTTACTATGGAAGGAAACCTCATCGCTAAACATCTTGCAAAAGCTGAAAAGGTTATCATCCTTTCAGCGAGTGTCGGTGATGCCATAGAGGATCATGTGACAAAATACTTCTCAGAGGGCCGCTATGCTTATTCTGTCATTCTTGATGCTGCCGCCACAGCCGCTGTCGAGCAAGTCGCTGATGCGATGGAAAAAGCGATCGAACCAAAAGCAGCAAAAGAAGGTTACACCATGCGCTGGCGCTTCAGTCCCGGTTACGGTGATTGGCCGCTCGATCAACAGTCAGAAATGGTGCGCTTAGCAGAAAGTGAAAAGATCGGTGTCCATCTCAGTGAAGCCTCGATGCTCGTACCGCGTAAATCCATTACTGCGATCATCGGGCTTGTACCACAGCAAACGACGCCAGAGCCGCATACGCCAAACGGCTGTGCTGCCTGCGACAAAGTCGACTGCCCCTCGCGGAAAAGCAGTTGATACCAAAATTATTTATTACAAGTTCATCGGTGATACCATTCATCAATAACGGATACTAACGTAAGGAGACTATCTATGATTCATATCTTTGACGGCGCCATGGGAACAATGCTGCAAGAAGGCGGCTTGAAAGCCGGAGGCTGCCCCGAACTCATGAACATCGAACAACCCGATGTCGTGAGAAAAATCCATGAAGCATATATCGATGCCGGTGCTACAATGATAGAAACGAATACCTTCGGAGCCTCCGCCTTGAAGCTCGATCACTATGGCTTAGAAGATCGCGTGGTGGAAATCAATCAAGCGGCGGTGCGAATCGCACACGAAGCATCCCGAGGACGCGCCAAGATCGTCGGCTCTCTCGGGCCTACGGGGCGCTTCATCGTCCCTCTCGGTGATCTCGCATTTGAAGATGCCTACGGAGCTTTCTACGAACAGGCCAAAGCGCTTGCCGATGCGGGTGCAGATTATCTGCTCTTTGAAACGTGCATCGACATTCAGGAGATGCGCGCAGGTCTCTTAGCAGCCAAAGACGCGACGAACCTACCCGTGATCTGCCAACTTTCCTACAGCGAGGATGGACGTTCCGTAACAGGCACAGACCCCCAGACTGCCGCCGTCACATTGGAAGCGCTTGGCGCGAGTATCATCGGCGTAAACTGCTCACTCGGTCCTGAGCAGCTCGTCCCTATCGTACAGACACTTGCTGATAACTGCTCCATCCCCATCAGTGTTCTTCCCAATGCCGGTATGCCGCGTCTTGAGAACGGCAGAACGATCTTCCCTATGGGGCCTGCAGAGTTTGCCGACTGGGGGCCAAAACTCGTTGCTGCCGGCGCAACGTATCTCGGAGGCTGCTGCGGCACAACGCCCGCACATATACAAGCACTCGCCGCCGCCGTCAAAAATCTTCCTGAAGCCAAACGAAAGTCTGCCGATACACGCCTACGTCTCACAAGCCGCAGCAAGACCGTCATTATCGACAAAAATCTGCCAACCACACTCATTGGTGAACGCATCAATCCAACCGGGAGAAAAAAACTCGCTGAAGAAATAAAGAATGGTTCCCTCTTCTCTGTAAAGCGCGAAGCTGTCGACCAAGTCCGTGCAGGCGCTCATCTCCTAGACGTCAACATGGGCGTTGGCGGTATCGACCAGGTACAGGCGATGCATGATGCCATTCGAGAAGTATCACAAATCACCGATGCACCGCTTGCGATTGATACCAGTGATACCAAATCTCTTGAAGCCGGTCTGCGTGCTTATCCAGGACGCGCTCTCATCAATTCGGTCAGCGCTGAAAAAGAACGCATCGAAGAATTCCTGCCTTTGGCGAAAAAGTACGGTGCAGCTATTCTCTGTCTTCCCATCACAGAAGACGGCGTACCAAAGAGCGCTGAAGATCGTGCATCTGTAATAAATGGTATCATCGAAGCGGCAAAGAAGAATGGTCTAAAAGACGGCGATTTTCTGCTCGATGCGCTTGTCATGACCATATCCGCTGACCAAAACGCCTGCCTTGAAGTTCTAAAAACCTTGCAGATTTATCGCACGCGTTTTGGCTATCCTGCCACGATGGGTCTATCCAATGTATCCTTCGGCTTACCGAATCGTCCCTTGATCAACAGCACCTTCTTTGCCATGTGTCTTGCTGCAGGGCTTGATGCACCGATCATGAATCCTTACGATGAGAAAATGCAGGAAACCTTAATGGCAAGCGCTGCACTTATGGGAAAAGACCCGCGTGGCATTGCCTTCAGTCGTAATGAAGCAAACCTCAAAACACCAAAAAAAGCAGCGACAGCAAAGCCAATCGAAGGTGACGTACTATCTGCAATCAAACAGGCAGTCATCGACGGCGCTTCGGAAAGCATCGCTATACTTACCGAGCGAGCGATCCGCGAAGGTCATTCATCGCATGAGATCACGGAGAAGGCTTTGACCGCCGCCATGAATGACATCGGCGTCGATTTTGGTGCAGGTCGTGTATTCCTGCCGCAAGTCTTACTCTCCGCCGAAGCGATGCGCTCCGCTTTTCAAAAGATCAAAGAACTTCTTCCGGCACAGCAGACGGAAAACAAAGGAACTGTCGTCATGGCAACGGTCAAAGGCGATGTACACGATCTCGGCAAAAATATCGTCTCAGCCCTTCTATCAAACAGCGGCTTCAAATTGATCGACCTCGGTAAAGATGTTGATGCCGATACCATTGTACGCACAGCTCTCGAAAAAGAAGCCGATATCGTCGGTCTCAGCGCCCTCATGACAACAACCATGACCCAGATTGATAAAGTTGTCAAAAAGCTCCGTGAAGCCGGAAGCGAAGCCCGTATCATCGTCGGCGGCGCCGCCGTCACCGAAGATTACGCCACGAGCGCAGGTGCTGACGCCTATGCAAACGATGGCGTGAGTGCAGTAAAAATTGCCAAGAATTTCGTCGGCGAATAACGGAAGTTTTAGCAAAAAATATGCAAAGCGAAAGTATTCCATTTATCCGTAATTTCCATACTCCATGTTTCACGTGAAACATCAAAACAAAAAGGAGCTTCCCGTGCAAAGGAGGCTCCTTCTTCTTTTAGAAACACTGGCTTCTCATGCCAATACTTTTGCAAGGCGCATATATTCTGGATCAAGTTTTTTCTTATTCGTCACGGCATCATGCAGATCAATGGCAACGACATTACCGCTATGAAAGCCGAATACAACATTGGAAAGACCTGAAAGAATCGCGAGCGCTGCCTTTTCACCGAGCTGACTCGCCTTCACTCGATCAATGACAGACGGCGTGCCGCCACGCTGTATATGACCGAGTACCGAAACGCGCGTTTCGATGTCCGTATGTTCAGCGATGAAGTTTCCGACCTCGATGCCGCTGCCCGCACCTTCGGCAACGACGACGAGAATATAACGCTTTCCCTTCTTGTAGGCTTCCTTGATCTCATTGCTGATCTCTTCGAGATCAAAATCCTCTTCCGGTACAAGAATATATTCTGCGCCGCCTGAAATCCCGCTCATCAAAGCGAGCCAGCCGCAATGACGCCCCATGACCTCAAGAACAACGACGCGGCGATGCGCTGACGCCGTATCACGCAGCTTATTGATTGCATCAATAATCGTATTCGCTGCTGTATCGCTGCCGATCGTATAATCTGTACCCCAGACATCGTTATCAATCGTGCCCGGCAATCCCACAATAGGAATTCCATGCTCTTCACTCAGAAGCGAAGCGCCGCGCAGACTGCCGTCGCCGCCGATGATGACAAGTCCTTCAATTCCCTTCGCCTTGAGCTTTTCATACGCTTCTGCACGTCCTTCCGGCGTCATAAAACGATGGCAACGCGCCGTACCAAGAAATGTACCGCCGCGCTGTATAATATCACCGACATCTTTTCGCTCCATTTTGAACATCTCATCGTCCAAAATCCCACGGTATCCGTTATGAATCCCCCACACTTCCGCACCTTCGAAGAGCGCCGTACGAACAACCGCACGCGTTGTCGCGTTCATGCCGGGACTATCGCCGCCGCTCGTTAAAACACCGATACAATTCAACATCACAAAATCCCTCCCATAGATCCCCAAGGAAAACCTTTCTTACATCATACCACATCAGCGTTCGGAAAGGAACGGACTTGACAAAAAAGAACGAGAATGATACATTGAAACCATAAGCTGCATGACTGACGGAAGTGGATGACCACAAGGGAGTGCAGCAGAAAAAGCCGACCGTCTGGGCAGTAAATGATTTCGTGTGCCCGTGGTCGTTTTTTTATGGAAAATCAAAAAGGAGCGATTCTAATGAAAGAACTCGAACTGAAATATGGCTGCAATCCAAACCAAAAACCCGCACGCGTTTATATGGAAAATGGGCATATTCCCTTCCAAGTTTTGAACGGCAAGCCCGGATACATCAATCTGCTTGATGCCATGAACAGCTGGCAGCTTGTACAAGAGCTAAAAAAAGCCACGCACCTTCCCGCAGCTGCCTCTTTCAAGCATGTCAGCCCTGCAGGAGCCGCTGTCGCCGTGCCGCTCTCGGACACATTGAAACAAACCTACTTCGTTGAGGGAATTGATCTGTCACCTGTCGCAACCGCCTATATCCGTGCGCGTGGCGCTGACCGTATGTCTTCCTATGGCGATTTTGTCGCTTTGTCCGATCCATGCGACGCACAGACGGCTTCCTTCCTACAGCGCGAAGTTTCCGACGGCATCATTGCGCCTGCCTACTCTGAAGCAGCGCTTGAAATCCTCAAAACAAAGCGCAAGGGCAATTATCTTATTATTCAAATGGATCCCGCTTATATGCCACCAGAGAAGGAAACAAAAACGGTCTTTGGCGTGACCTTCGAACAAAAACGCAACGATATCGCCATCACAGATGATTGTCTGAAAGATGTCGTAACGAAAAATAAAGATCTGCCCGCCAATGCTAAACGTGACCTTCTTCTCTCTCTCATCACCTTAAAGTACACGCAGTCTAATTCCGTCTGCTACGCCAAGGACGGACAGGCGATTGGCATCGGCGCAGGCCAGCAGTCGCGCGTCCACTGCACGCGTTTGGCAGGGAACAAAGCCGATATTTGGTATTTGCGCCAAAGCCCGCAGGTTCTCTCTCTGCCATTCAAGAATGATGTACGCCGTCCCGACCGTGACAATGCCATAGATGTCTATCTTTCCGATGAATATAAAGATCTCCTTGAAAGCAACGAATGGAAGCGCATTTTCACAGAAAAACCGCCGGTATTCCTGCCTGAAGAAAAATCTGCTTGGCTCAAGACAGCAACAGAAGTCGCACTTGGCTCCGACGCTTTCTTCCCTTTTGGCGACAATATCGAACGCGCCCACAAGAGCGGCGTTTCTTACATCGCCCAAAGCGGCGGTTCCATTCGCGATGACAACGTCATTGAAACCGCTGATAAATACAACATGTTCATGGCGATGACACATATTCGCCTTTTCCATCACTGATACCATTTCAATCTAAAGAGGCTGCTGCATTTGTTTGCAACAGCCTCTTTTCTTATTGCTTGTGGGTAAACATCAGCGTTATCCATATTCCCTGCAACTTATCCACATTTCTATCCACATATAAAACAATTATAGTAAAAATCTGTGGATAAAGCGGATAGATTTGCGTTATTTCCACAAACCTTATCCACAGGTTTTCCCATGCTTCCTTTAGATAGCGATGTTCAAATAATCATCCAGCATATCTTTAACCGACGGACTCATCGCACCGCCAACACCGGAAGAACTTTTCACCTTTTTCACAACCGCATGATATATATCGTCTTCTACACTTCCGGGTACGAGATTCTCCCAATTCTGTGAACTGTAAGAACGCTCCTTGATGGCATTTGACGGCCTGCCCGTAACCTCAAGTTCACAGAGAAATTGGATCTGCTGCGTCTTAGGGTTGATATAATAATGCTCAAGATAATATTTCCCTGCATTGGTATCACCATCAGAGAACGTATTCGGTATGAGTTTCACCCAAACGTCAATCATCTTATCTTGACGATTCGGTATCGGGATATAGCGTGCGCTCTGCGTATCCATTGAATAAATAAAGGAATTATCACGGAATATCTCTTGAAAACGCTCTTTTGTATTCCCCTTATTCTTTTTGGCAGATGTATTTTCTGCGGGCTTGGATGCCTCTTTCGATTTTTCCTGTGCAAGTATTTTCGGCGAATTCCCATGCTTCTCCTGCGCCGGTGCTTTTAGCATTTTCGGCTCCGTTGCCATCTTTTCTTCCATGCGTTTCTTCGGTTCATTTGCCGTCTTGTTCTCCGACGCCTTCATAGAAGCATTGTCTTTCTTATCCTGCAAACGCTCCATTTCCGGCGTGTTTCCCTTGCTCTCCGGCTTCTTCTCTGCCTTTTGACTTTGCTGTGCCGCCGGCTTTTGCTGCTCCGTTTTCTTCTCTGGAACCGCCTTTTTCTCTTTCATTTCCTTCTTATCGGTATCCGCTGCCTTTTTTTCTTGTGCGGCGAGATCTTCCATACCGACATTTATGATGTATGCCGAAGCTGTCGAGCTAAAAATCAAACTGCCTGTAAAAAAAGCCGCACCCAAAACAGCTGCTATCTTCTTTTTCCACACTCCGAAACACCGTCCTTTCCGTCTCTTCAAGATATATCGTCTTTTTTCCACACAACGTTAATAGTCAACCTGTACTAGAGGAAACTTTGTCGGCATACCTGCCTTGCGCGGATAAGTTCTCGGCGTCACACGCACTTTTTCCATGACAAGAACCGCACGCTTATCGGAAAGACTGGGCAACGTAACGGGAATTTCCTCTATTTTCGCACCGCCTAAAATCCGAACAGCATATTTTGCCTCCTGCACTTCTTCCGCGTAACGCATACCCTTCAAAGCGATCGCTCTGCCGCCTATGCACACGAAAGGCAAAAGATACTCAGAAAGAACAGAAAGGCGTGCAACCGCGCGTGATACCGCAACATCAAAGCACTCGCGCAGCTTTTTATCTCGTGACGCTTCTTCAGCACGACCGTGCAGACACTCGACATATTTGAGATCAAGCGCTTTGACAACTGTTTCAAGAAAATGCACACGTTTCTTTAAAGAATCAAGGAGCAAGAGACGCATACCCGGGCAAAGAATCTTCAAAGGTATTCCCGGAAATCCTGCCCCGGTTCCCACATCAATGAGACTGAAAGAATCCACCTGCTCCATGCCTCGAAGCGCTGTCAAAGAATCAATGATATGTTTCAAAGCGACTTCTTTAGGTTCGGTGATCGCTGTGAGATTCATCTTCCGATTCCATTCCATCAACAAATCATAATAGATACTGAACTTATCTATTTGATGTGCATCGAGCGGCATCCCGTAGAGGAGCGCCGCTTTTTCCAGCTCTTCTCGAAACATTATGTCCTCCCTCTGCGACGCTCCTGCTCAAGCCAAACCAATAAAACCGAGATATCTGCCGGAGAAACCCCCGAGATACGGCTTGCCTGCCCCACGGAAAGCGGTCGGATCGCCGCCAGTTTTTCACGAGCTTCATCGCGAAGGCTTGGCACAACATTATAGTCAAGATCAGTGCTCAAGCGGTGCGCTTCCAGATTTTCCAAACGCCGCACTTGTTCTTTTTGCTTTTCAATATATCCTTCATAGCGGATACCAATTTCAAGCTGCTCTTCAATTTCCGGCGCCAAACGCTCCAACGAGAACAAACTGCACAGCTTACTGTAACTCATCTCTGGACGACGCAAGAGTTCGGCAAGTGTCGTCGATGTACGTATGGGATCCAGTCCTGCTGCTTTCAAGCAGGAAAGAGTTTGGGCGGACGGATGAATGACTGCCTCTTCGAGCTTTTTTTTCGCCTCAATGATACCATTCTTTTTCGCCAAGAACTTCTTCCAGCGAGTATCATCAACAAGCCCAATCTCGCGTCCTTTCTCCGTCAGACGCAAATCTGCATTATCCTGTCGAAGAAGCAGGCGATACTCGGCACGGGAAGTCATCATGCGGTACGGCTCATCCGTCCCTTTCGTCACAAGATCGTCAATGAGAACACCGATATACGCTTCCGCACGGCTCAGAATGAACGGCGCTTCACTGCGGATATAACGTACAGCATTGACACCTGCTAAAAGCCCCTGCGCTGCAGCTTCTTCATAACCCGATGTACCGTTCGACTGCCCTGCTGAGAAGAATCCTTGAATTCTCTTGAACATAAGGCTAGGCAAAAGCTGCAGCGGATCGATACAATCGTACTCTATAGCATATCCCGGGCGCATGATACGCGCCTTCTCCAAGCCTGGAATCGTATGCAGGAAAGCTTCCTGCACATCGATGGGCAAACTCGTCGACATGCCCTGCACATAAACCTCCTGCGTATGCCACCCTTCCGGCTCTAAAAAGAGCTGGTGACGATCCTTATCGGGAAACCGCAGAATCTTCGATTCGATCGACGGACAGTAGCGCGGTCCTATACCTTCAATGATACCATTTACCATCGGCGCACGATCAATATTTTCGCGAATAATCGTATGCGTCGCTTCATTCGTATACGTTAAGTAACATGGCAGCTGCTCATACGTCCTTTCCTCCGTCAAAAACGAGAAACTGCGCATCGCATCATCACCCGGCTGTATCTGCATTTTCGCATAATCAAGAGAGCGCGCATCAAGACGTGCAGGCGTTCCCGTCTTGAAGCGCATAAGCTTGATACCATTCTCCATCAGTGAGTGAGACAACTTCTTTGCCGCTCTCTGCCCATTCGGTCCGCCGCTGTGCGTATGCTCTCCAATGACAATACGTCCCTTTAGATACGTTCCCGTCGCGAGAATGACAGCAGAAGCAAGATATATCTCACCTGTTTCCACCAAGATGCCGCGCACTGCCCCATCCTCAATAAGAATTTTTTCTGCAAGAAGCTGCTTTACTTCCAACCCATCCTGCCTTTCGCAGCGTTCCTTCATCAGAAATTGATAGACTTTCTTATCCTCTTGCGCCCGCAGTGCATGAACCGCAGGTCCCTTTCCCGTATTCAAGAGACGATATTGAATTGCCGCTTGATCGGCATTGAGCGCCATAGCGCCGCCAAGCGCATCTATCTCGCGCACAAGATGGCTCTTCGCAGGTCCCCCAATCGAAGGATTGCATGGCATAAGAGCGATGTTATCCAAAGAAATCGTCGCTAAAAGCGTACGGCAGCCGAGTTTTGCTGCCGCAAGCGCCGCCTCCACCCCCGCATGACCTGCACCTAAGACAATAATATCGTATTCACCAGCGATAAACAAACTCTTTCCCCTCACTTGCCGACACAAAAACGAGAAAATATCTCATCAATGATGTCATCCCCCACCGTTTCTCCAGTGATCTCCCCGAGCTTTTCTAACACAGAACGCAAATCGATCGATAAGAAGTCAAGCCCCAGCCCTTCATCAATCGCACGAAGCGCCGATGCCAGATATTCTGCCGCTTTTCCCAAAATATCCTGCGTTCGAAGATCGGCAACGAAAGATCCCTCTGCACCTGATTCACCGTTCTTATAAACAACCTTCACAATGGTATCAATCAGAGGCAAAAGTCCGTCCTCTTCCTTCGTTGTAACCTCAAGCAACGGGAAATCCGTCCATTCTTTCAATTTTTTAAGATCAAGAACACGCGGCAAATCCTTCTTCGTCACGACGAGAAATGCCTGTTTTCCCGAAAGAAGTGACAAGATCTCCTCATCTGCCGCTTCCAAAGGACGTGATCCATCAAAAAGTGCGAGCACAAGAGCCGCACTTTCTATATGAGCACGCGCCTTTTCCACGCCGATACGCTCCACCTCATCTTTTGTCTCACGGATACCTGCCGTATCAATGATTTTAAGAGGTATTCCTCCGATATTGACATACTCTTCAATAGTATCACGCGTCGTCCCTGGGATATCCGTAACAATCGCACGTTCCTCGCGCAAAAGTGCATTCAAGAGACTAGACTTTCCAACATTCGGCTTACCTATGATCGCTGTTTCACAACCATCTCTCAAAATACGCCCCGTATGTGCTGTCTCTAAAACAGAACATATCCTCGCGTGAAACTCCTCGATCTTTTCACGCGCATCGGCAAGCACGATATCATCAACGCCATCCTCTGGAAAATCAATAACCGCCTCTAAATGCGCGACAAGCATCAAAATCTCCTCACGCATCTTGCGTATGCGAGAAGAAAAAAATCCGGCAAGATGCCCCACTGCCATTTCTAAGCCCTTTTCCGTCTTTGCTTGCACCACATCCATAACCGCCTGCGCCTCAGCAAGATCGAGCCTGCCGTTCAGGAATGCACGCTTTGTAAATTCACCGCGCTCTGCGGGACGTGCGCCGTATTGATATGTCAAAGCCAAAACTTCGCGCAAGGAGAGCGCACCGCCATGACATTGCAGCTCCACAACATCTTCTTTCGTATACGAATGAGGTGAACGCATGATGAGACAAATCGCCTCATCGACAAGGCGACCATCCTCGCGTACAATCGTACCATAAAGAAACGCCCCTGCATCAATCTCGTTAAGATTTTTACCGCAGGCAGCGCGAAACATCTGAGAAGCCACTTTTACAGCACTCTGACCCGAAAGTCGAACAATACCGATACCGCCTTCGCCGGCAGCCGTTGCTACAGCACTGATCGTATCTGCCTGCTGCACTTTTTTATCCCCTTCCCGTAATGAAAGAAACGGGCTGTCGCTCAATGCAACAGCCCGATACAAAACATCAATAATCCTCTTCTCTCATGTATCCATCCATTCGCGAAACGCGATGCTTCGGCTCAATGACAACCTTGCGAAAAGGCTCATCACCCGCACTGTAAGTCAAAACGCGATGATTCTCCTGCAAAGCCAAATGAATCAACTTTCGTTCATGGCGATTCATCGGCTCCAAGACCACACGCTGATTTGTGCGGCAGCAACGATCTGCCAAGCGTACCGCCAAACGATAGAGCGTTTCCTCGCGGCGTTCTCGATATCCTTCGATATCCAAAACAATACGCACACGCTCCTCCGTCAGTCCTTGATTCGCTGCGAGATTCACAAGATACTGCAACGCATCGAGCGTCTGCCCGTGCTTGCCAATCAAGATTCCAAGATTATGCCCCGAAAGATTAAGCTCATACGAATGCGGATGCTCTTTTCGTTCAACGGCAACATCAAGTTCCATCGCCCGAAAAATTTGCTGTAAGAAATCCTCCGCTTTCTTGAGCGGAACTGTCGCATCAATAGAAGATGTCGATGTACGAAACCCATCGCTGCGTGTATACGAAGAAGAATCCATCTCATAAGAACGCCTGTCCGGCGAAAAACGCTCACGACGCTGCTCGGAAAAAGACCGACTTTCCCTCGCAGGAGAATAAGAAAAACCACGATCTACGATAGCTTCCTCGCCGCTCGCCGAAGAACCGCGAAAATCAGCAGATGCGCTCTCTTTCCGAGATGCGGAATACGCTCCTTCCATCGTTTTTTCTGCATGTTCTTCTTCCACCTGCACAATCGGTGTCTGAGCTTCTTCCCGTACCGTTTCTCTTACCGGACGAACTTCGTATTCCTGCCCAGGCAAAGACTCATCTTTTGCTGTCACGCGCACCTTGGCCGATCGTTTGCCAATCAATCCCAAGAAACCATTGGACGGTTCTTCAATGATCTCTATTGTGCAGCGCTCTTTTGGCAGATGCAGTGCAAAAAGAGCAGCTTCAATCGCTTCATCCACCGTTTTGCCGGTCATTTCCACGAAATCTGCCATATTAGGCAACCCCCTTCTTTCCTGTGCCATTCTCACCGCGATACATCCACCATTGCTGCACAATCTGCACGAGATTCATCGTCACCCAATAAAGTACAAGACCGGAAGCGAAACTCAAACTAATCCAACCAATGAAAATCGGCATAACAATCATCATGATCTTCATCTGCTGATTCATTTCCGATGACGTCTGTTTCTGCACAAACCATGTCGAAAGAGCAGAAAGCACCGGCAGCACATAATGCGGATCAGGCTCCGATAAAGAGGTCAGCCAAAGAAAAGACGGTGTTCCCGAATATGCGTAGCCTTGCAGTGCATAAAACATCCCCATGAGAATCGGCATCTGTATGAGAAGCGGCAAGCAGCCCGCCAAAGGATTGACGCCGGCTTCCCGATAAAGCTCACCGATCTTCTGCTGCATCATCTGCGGATTGTCCCTATACTTTTCCTGCAGTTTCTTCATTTTCGGCTGCAGCTCCTGCATCCCCTTCATCGAACGCACTTGTTTGACTGTCAACGGATAGAGGCACACCTTGATGAGAATCGTCAGCAAAATAATGGCAATACCATAATTTTCAAAACCAAGCAAACCTGTAAAAGCGTACAAATTCTCCAACATAAACTGAATCACCGCAATGAAAGGGTGAAACAGCGAAGACAAAAATTCCAAATCACCACATCCTAGTCTTGTAGAAAACACGAATAAGCTGAATTTTATCCATTTTTCCCTTATGGTACAGGGTCGTAACCACCCTCGTGAAAGGGATGGCAGCGAAGAATCCTTTTGACGGCAAGGAATCCTCCCCTTCGCACCCCATATTTCTCAACAGCAATGATTGCATACTCCGAGCATGTCGGAATATAACGGCATGAAGGCGGTTTCAGCGGGGAAAGGAACACGCGATAAAAGCGAATGAGAAAAAGCACCAGCGTTTTCATCGGCAATTCTTTCTTTTTTCTATTGAAAACTCCGCATCTCCTGCCATGATGCCAGCTTTCTTGGCAAGAGCAAGGAACGCCTTCTCCAAATCCTGACAACCGGCATCAACAGCAGCTTTCCTGCCTACGAATAGAAGAGAAACACCCTCCTTAATCGCGCCTTGATTCATACGATATGACTCACGAAGCAATCTCTTGACACGATTCCGCTTGACGGCATTACCGAGCTTCTTGCCCGCGGCAAAACCGACTTTTCCTTGAAATCCATTCGAGCGAAAGACATAAAGCACGAGAAATCTGTTTGCATACGATTTACCATGGGAATATACCGCCTGAAAATCCTTTTTCTTTTTCAAGATACGATTTCTAGGCAACCCAAACATGCAAAAAACTCCTATTCAAATATCAAAATGCTTTGTCACCTCATGAAAAAAGGTCACCGGAGTGACCTAGTGAGTGCCAAGGAAACGAATTTACGCCGACAATTTCTTTCTGCCTTTTGCGCGTCTTCTCTTCAGAACAAGACGGCCGCCTTTCGTCTTCATGCGCTCACGGAAACCATGCGTCTTTTTACGCCAGTGGTTATTCGGCTGATATGTCATCTTCATCAAATTCCACCCCCTTAAAAAAATTTAGTCAAAATGCAAAAGAACAAACAACGCCCCTACTATCGCTTTTAACTACGCTAAATTATAGCCCAGAGATAAAAGGGTGTCAAGGTTTTTCCATGTCCTCTCTGCAAATCCAAACGCCTTCATTCTATCCGCTTTTTCTTGTACAAAAGCAATTTTTAAATCATCAGGAACGAAATGCCTGTTGATAACTCTTTTGCAGTCTGCTAAGATATTCTATAGTCAGCAAGCAGTTAACATGAAACCCCAAGAAGTCAAGCCGCATGCACAAACTGATTAACGGACTTTTATTAAGTCGTGGGGATGTATGTACAGTGCGTCTCTCTAATGATGCTACCGCTGGAAACGGGGAAAAAGCAACAGATACCGATGCATGTGACAACTAAACACACGCCTGAAAGGTTATACACAAAGATATACACATTATCCACAGAAAAGGATATGATTTCCACAGTTTATTCAATATCTTTCTTTCATGGATGATGCCATCGCAGAAAGCAGATGAAAAACAAACCGTGTCATTTCATGCAACGGCTGAACATATCTCTTGAAGGTTTACTCTTTTCACGAATAGAAATTTCGTTTTTATCCACAGATTGTGTACAAAAATGTGGATAAATTATAAGGACATGTTTTCATACATTATGTACAGAAAGGATATTTTTCCATGGAACAATCAGAACTGCAAGAGATTTGGGAACAAATCCTGCAGAAAGTCCTCGATCAAAAATCCTTGACAGAACTTACCCTAAACGATTGGCTTCGTCCGGTAAAACCTCTGTCACTTTCCGAAACCTCGCTCGTACTCGGTGCACCAACAGCGCTTGCACGAGAATGGATAGCTAAACGCTATATCCCTTTCTTGGAAGATGCTGTACTTGATCTAACCAAGAAAAAACTCCGTATAGAAATAAAAAATCTTGACATCAAACCTAAAACGAACGATTATCCATCCCCGCCGATTCAAGAAACTCTTTTGCCGGAAAATAACTCTTCCAGTCCTATGCTTCAAGAAACAATTTGTGCCGAAAAACCGCTTTTTCCATACTCGACTGCCCCGCAAAAAACAGAAGGACTTGCTCGTTCCTATGATATGCCGGGCATGATTCCTCCTGGAGATGCTTCATCATTAAACTCCCACTATACTTTTGACACATTCGTTACAGGCAACTCAAACCGCTTTGCTCATGCGGCTACACTCGCTGTTACTGAATCCCCCGGAAAAGTTTATAATCCATTCTTTATGTATGGCGGCGTTGGACTTGGAAAAACACATTTAATGCACGCCATAGGACATAAAATCTTAGAAAAATTTCCTGAGATGCGTGTTCTTTACATTTCGAGCGAAAAATTTACCAACGAACTTATCAATTCCATCCGAGACGGTAATCCTGAATCCTTCCGTCAAAAATATCGCAACATTGACATTCTCCTCGTCGATGATATTCAGTTTCTCTCAAAAAAAGAACACACACAGGAAGAATTTTTCCATACGTTCAATACCCTGCACGACGCCAATAAGCACATCATCTTATCGAGCGACCGTCATCCGCGTGAAATACAAACGCTTGAAGATCGTCTGCGCTCACGTTTTGAATGGGGACTTATCACCGATATCCAAGCGCCAGATCTTGAAACACGCATAGCGATTCTCAGAAAAAAAGCTGCGCTTGAACACCTCGATGTACCGAATGATGTGATGTTCTCCATCGCCAATCGCATCGACAACAACATCCGTGAACTTGAAGGGGCGCTGACCAGAGTCGTCGCCTATGCTTCATTGACACAACAGCCTATCACCCCCTCCCTTGTCAACGAAGCGCTCGCCAATATCTTTCCTTCAGGCAAATCGCGCGAAGTGACGATGGAACTCATACAAGAAGTCGTCGCCTCTTACTTCAAACTGCGATTGGACGATCTTCATGCCAAAAAGCGCACGCGCAACCTTGCTATGCCGCGGCAGATTGCCATGTACTTATGCCGCGAATTGACGAACAACTCCCTGCCGCAGATCGGAGCTTCTTTCGGTGGACGTGACCACACAACAGTCATCCATGCATACGACAAGATCAGCAAAGAGAGACAGGAAGATTCAAAACTGGACCGCACAATCGAACAACTGATGCAGCGCATCGAAAACTTATAAGAAACAGCATGAATAGTCGTGCATAACTCTGTGGAAAACTCTGGTATATTCCTGTGGTAACTTTGTGGATAAACGCTTTCTTCTTTTCCCTCTGTGTATATGTGGATATCTAAAACGTATCTATCTACAATATTATACACATATCCATGCTATTGATATCAAAGCCGCCACACGCCTTTTCCACATTTCCACAAGCCCTACTACTATTACGGCTATTCTTTATTATATTCTTGTCGCATAAGTCAATAAGAGACCACCCAAAAAATTTTCCCTATCCAAAAGGAGAAGAACCATGAAATTTACCTGTCATAAAAATGAACTTGTCCAAGCGATCCAACTCGTCTCAAAAGCTATCGCAAATAAGCCGCAAACTCCAGTCCTTTCAGGAATATATCTCGAAGCAGGAGATAATCAGTTAGAACTGCATGCTACAGACAATGAAATAGGCATCATCAGCACCATTCCAGCAGACGTTGAAGAGCAAGGAAAAATTGTCCTTTCCGGACGCTATATGCAAGAAGTCATCCGGCGTCTACCTGGCGATACCGTTACAATTTCACAAGAAATAGGCGAAAATGTAAGTAAAATACAATCAGCAGCTTCAAACTTCACATTTCTTTCTATGCCAGCAAATGACTTTCCTACAGTCAAACGCCTGCAAGAAGGCGTCCATTTTAAGATCCAAGACAACATACTACGCGACATCATTAAAAAAACGGTTTTTGCTTGCTCTACCGATGAATCTCGACCGATATTCACAGGCTGCCAGATGGAAATTAATGGAGAAACTTTAAAAATGGCAGCAACAAATACGCATCGACTTTCTGTAAAAAAAGAGGTGGTTGCAAATCTTTCCGGCGATCTTCATATCATTATTCCCGCAAAGCTTCTCAACGAACTTCTGCGCGCCTTAAATTCTGATATGCCCATTGAAGTTGATGTCTGCTGCTCATCCAATCAAGCGAGTTTCCAATTCGAAAATGTCGTATTTATGTCACGTTTAATTGAAGGACAATTTCCAAATTATGAAAGTGTAATACCGAAGAGCTTTGCCACTACAGTTACTCTTGATACTGAAGATTTTTTAGATGCGGTTGACCGAGTTTCCCTGATATCACGTTCTGCCGATTATAATATCATTCGTTTGGAATTTGGCAGCAATCAAGTTCATATATCATCCAACAGTCCGGATGTAGGCAATGCGAATGAAATTGTTGCAGCTACCATCGAAGGTCCTAACGTCAATATCGCTTTCAATGCAAAATATGTCACAGATGTTCTAAAGAATCTCAATAGCAAAAATTTCCGTTTTTTGCTCAATGAAAGCTTGCAGGCGGCGGCTGTACGCGAAGAGGACAATCCTACTTTTGTATACATTGTGACGCCTGTTCGTACGCAGAATTGATATACTGATGAAAGCAAAGAGCCTCCAACTCAAAAATTTCCGAAACTATTCAGAACTTGAACTCAGCTTGTCTCCCAATATCAACGTACTTCTTGGCGAAAATGCGCAGGGGAAGACAAATATTGCGGAGGCTCTTTACTATGCGGCTATGGGACGCTCTCATCGAACTACAACGGATTCAGATCTCATCGCTTGGGATGCTTCGGAAGCAAGGCTGCATTTGCTTTTTGAACGACTCGATGTAGATAATACACTGGAGTTTCAATTTCAGCGCGGCAAACGCCGCATCATGCGCAAAAACGGTGAAATAATAAAAACAAAAGAGTTATTCGGCACATTTAATGCTGTTCTTTTTTCTCCTGAAGATCTTTTTTTGATTAAGGGTGCTCCTTCGGAAAGAAGACGTTTTCTGGACAGTGAATTATCGCAGGCAAGCCCTGCTTACGGGCATGAACTCATGCAGTATGCACGGATTCTTATGCAAAGAAATAATCTTTTAAAGAAGATTAAAGAAAGACGTGCAAAAAAAGACATGCTTCTTCTTTGGGACGGTCAGCTCGCTGAAAGCGCTGCGCGTATTGTGGAAAAACGCTTTTTAGCTGTCAAGAAACTCAATATGCTTGCAAATCTCATGCAAAGGCGCATTTCGGCAGGAAAAGAAAACCTTTCCCTTTCGTATGAACTCTATGGATGTGCAGAAGAGCCGCCTTGCGTGACATCTGGACTTATTCCGTGGTATAATAAAAAACTTGAAGAATCGAGAGAACTTGATATTTTGCGTGGTTCTACGAGTGTCGGTCCGCAAAGGGATGATATTCTTCTTAAAGTAAACGGTATCAACCTGCGTTCTTTCGGTTCGCAGGGACAGCAGCGCACGGGAGTTCTTGCATTGAAACTTTCTGAATTGGAGTTTTTGCGCTCAGAAACAGGGGAATATCCGATTTTGCTGCTTGACGATGTCATGAGCGAGTTGGATCGTACGCGCAGGGAAAGACTTATGGAATTTATTAGCAAGGAACGTATACAAACCTTGATTACAGCAACGGATGAAGCCTATTTGCCGATGAAAATAACAGGCAATATTTTCTATATAGTATCAGGAAAAGTATCAAAAAAGAAAGGTATGACATGAAGTTTTCTTATCGGCGCAATCCCGGCATGGAAAAAATCAATAAGGTGATACCGAAGAGCATTCATTCTTTTGGGAAAAAGATTGAACGTGCATATCAGGAGCGCTTTGTACTCTTTCATTGGGGGAAAATTGTCGGTGATACAGTTGCTGCACATGTGTGGCCTCTTGCAATTGAAGGAGATAAACTTGTATTATATGCTTCCGCTCCTGCGTGGCGTAACGAGATCATGCTCATGCAAATCATGATTCTTTCGCGTGTGAATAATTTTGCCGGTTATGAGATGGTAAAAGAGCTTATTTTTTCATGGGAAAAAAGTGAAGCATATCATCGCGGCGCGCAAGAGGATGAAAAAAATTTTGAGGAAAAAGAGCAAGAGGAATATAAAGACATCCTGAAAAAGATGATTTTGACGCCGAACGAGCAGGAAGAATGTCGACGTGAGATTTCTGCTGTAACGAATAAGAGATTGCGTATGAAACTCCTGCATATTTTGGAAGTGAAGAAAAAGAGTGAAAAGGCACGGCAGACATTGGGAGAAAGTCCTTGTCCGCACTGTGGCAGACTTGTCCGAAGAGATCATGTATGCCTTTCTTGTGCGTGTGAAGAGAAAAAGGAAAAGCGCCGTTTGATTCGTCGTTGTCTTTTCGATATTCCATGGGCGCGGTACACTGAGATCAAGGAGTATATTCCTTGTACGCCTGCGATGGTTGCTGCGGAACGTTCGCGTCTTGCGCAAGATTTGGCGCGTCGCGTCGAATTCGGTGATTGGTCGAGTTTGGACGCGAAAACGCTCGTCATGCTTTATCGGGCGCTGCGCCCAGAACAGTTGACAGAGGAAATTTTGCGCCGCACACTTTACGATCTTCGACGTGAGATGGCAGAAAGCGCAGTTTTCCGTCCTTTTCCAAAACGCTCGGAAGTGTTTTCAAAAGTTGTGACAGATGATAAAAAGCGTAGGGAGGGATTTCATGTATCTTCATCTCGGTGATGACTACTCCGTTTCTTTTTCTCGCATCATTGCTATTTTTGATATGTCTATGTACGAAAATGCGGCGGAAAATCCCTTTTCAAAAGAAGCGCAGCTATACAGCAAGCAGATGGGAAAAGAGCCGAGTTCCGTTGTTCTTACTCACGAGAAAGCGTATTTTTCAATAATTTCCGTACAGTCTTTGAAGAAACGTATAGAAGAGACTTTTATTTTGAAACCCCAAGAAGTCAAGCCCGAAGGGCGCAGACTGATTGGCTAGGTTTCTGTAAGGGCGGCGCATAATGTCCATGAAGTGGATATTTGTGTGTGTAGTTTATAATAGAATTTGAATAAATGATGGAGGAATGATACCGTTGACAAAGGGGAAGGAAAAGAAGAACGATGCGCTTGATGAGGCGCTGAATTGTGCTCTGATGGATGCAGCGGAGGAAGAAGCGACGAAATTTGCCGAAGAAGTGCGTGATGATGATCTCGATTTGAAGAACGTCGAAATTCATACGGATATGGACAGTGCGGATGTCACGGCAGTCGATGGTGACTATGGAGCTGATCAGATACAGATACTTGAAGGATTAGAGGCAGTAAGAAAGCGTCCGGGCATGTATATCGGCAGCACGTCGGAGCGAGGCTTGCATCATCTCGTCTATGAGGTTGTTGACAACTCGATTGATGAGGCGCTTGCGGGCTACTGCGACCATATTGACGTGACGATCGAAGAGGATAACAGCATCACCGTCGTAGATAACGGGCGCGGAATTCCTGTCGATATGCATGAAAGCGGAAAGCCTGCCGTTGAAGTTGTCTTGACCGTACTTCATGCCGGCGGCAAGTTCGGCGGCGAAGGTTATAAAGTATCGGGCGGTCTGCACGGCGTCGGCGTTTCTGTCGTTAATGCACTTTCGACTTCGATGGATGTCGAGGTCAAGCGCGACGGTAAGATTCACAGCATACGCTTCGAACATGGTGTGACGGCTTCTTCTTTGAAGGTCGTTGGTGAGACAGAAAAGACGGGGACAAAAGTGCATTTTATCCCAGACCCCGAGATATTCACCGTGACGCAGTACAGCTTCGATACGTTGAAGCATCGCCTGCGGGAGCTTGCTTTCTTGAATCAAGGCATCACGATCAATCTCAGAGACAAGCGCGGTGAAGGGCGTGAAGAATCTTACTATTATGAGGGAGGCATTCGTTCCTTCGTCGAGCATTTGAATCGGAAAAAGGAAATCATCAACCAGACGCCAATTTATTTTAATGGTATCAAAGATGATACCGTTGTAGAAATCGCTATGCAGTACAACGACAGCTACATGGAGAATATCTACAGCTTTGTCAATAATATCAATACCGAGGAAGGCGGCACGCATCTTGCGGGATTTAAGATTGCTCTGACGCGTGCAGCGAATGATTTTGCGCGTAAGCAAGGAATCTTGAAAGACAAGGACGGTAATCTCTCGGGCGAGGATGTGCGCGAGGGTTTGACATGCGTCATCAGTCTTAAAATTCACGAACCGCAGTTCGAGGGACAAACAAAGACAAAGCTCGGAAATTCCGAAGTGCGCGGCATTGTTGATTCTATCGTCACTGAGGGGCTTACAGAGTATTTTGAGGAAAATCCTGTGATCACGAAAAAGGTCATAGAGAAGGCGATTATGGCGTCGCGTGCAAGAGAGGCAGCGAGAAAAGCACGAGAGCTTACACGTCGTAAGAATGCTCTTGAGGTGTCGAGCCTTCCTGGAAAGCTTGCAGACTGCTCAATTAAAGATCCCGAACAGGCGGAAATTTACCTTGTCGAGGGTGACAGTGCCGGCGGTTCGGCGAAGCAGGGACGAGATCGTCGCTTCCAGGCGATCCTCCCTTTGCGAGGCAAGATCTTAAATGTCGAGAAAGCGCGTCTTGATAAAATCTTTGCCAATGCGGAGATCCGCACAATGATCACGGCTTTCGGAACGGGAATCAGCGATGACTTCGATATCGCGAAACGCCGTTATGGCAAGATTATTATTATGACCGATGCTGATGTTGACGGTTCGCATATACGTACGCTTCTCTTAACTTTCTTCTATCGCTATATGAAGCCACTCATTGAGCGCGGTCACGTCTATATTGCTCAGCCGCCTCTCTACCTCATACGCAAGGGAAAGAAGCATTGGTATACCTATAGCGACGACGAACTTACGCAGAAACTTAATGAAGTCGGGCGTGATAATGCCACTGTGCAGCGCTATAAGGGGCTTGGTGAGATGAATCCCGAGCAGCTTTGGGAAACGACGATGGATCCTGAAGGTCGGACGATGCTTCAAGTCCGTATGGAGGACGCAGAAGAAGCCGATGAACTCTTCACGATCCTTATGGGAGACAAAGTGGAGCCGCGTCGTCAATTCATCGAAGAACATGCTAAGCATGTGCGTAATCTCGATATCTAAATAAAAGAATAGACGGTCGTTTGAAGATTCAACTTCAGGCGACCGTCTATTCTTTTTCTTCTATTCTGTTTGGAAAAGGATGTTGCTGCCGATATTGGGGAATTTATTCTTCGATTTTTCGCACATCGCGTGCCTGCTGCATTTTTTCCGGCAGATCTTCGAGAGATGTTTCTGCGGCGGCTTCAATGGCAGCGAGGATGGCGCCTTCGACGATGGGAGCATCGATGAGTTTCAAACGCCGTTCATTCATGCTTTCTAGGACAATCTCTGCCGTCATGACAGCGCTTCCCATATCCATGAGGATGGCTGTGCCGTCATCTGTGTATACTTCATTAATGGCGGCGGCAATTTTCTCGTAGCTTGTGCCCAGTTCGCCATTTTCGTTGCCTCCGGCAGCAATGACCGTTACGTTCTGTGCCATCATTTTTGCAACTTCGACAACACCTTCGGCAAGTTTTTGGCTATGGGAAACGATTACAATACTGAACATGATGCCTTCCTCCTTACAATGTGTCTGCCATGGCGCGCAGCATGAAAGAGGAAGATACAGCGCCGGGGTCTCGATGTCCAAGGCTGCGCTCTCCAAGATAACTTGCGCGTCCTTTTGTAGCGATGAGATCTTTCGTGCGTTCGGCGCCTTTTTCTGCTTCGTCTGCGGCAGCGAGCAAGGCGTCTTTGAGGCTTTTCTTCGCTTGTATGGCTTCGCGCATGGCGCGTTCGGCGGGGCAGAGGGCATCGAGCATGGTTTTTTCGCCGATCGTTGATTTGCCGCGCGTCTTTATTCCTGTGACAGATGCGGAAAATGCTGCGAGAAAATCCTCCGGTGAAAGCTCCATTTTACCTTTGAGTACATCGCCGGCTTTCATGAACGCCGTGCCGTAGAGTGCGCCGGAAGCGCCGCCAACGCTTGATACGATCGCCATGCCGATGCCTTTGAAGATAGCGCCGCTGTCCTTTGTTATGAGCAAAGGAATTTTTTCCATTACGGCTTTTGCACCGCGTGCCATGTTGATGCCGTGGTCACCATCACCGATGGCGTTGTCGAGCTCAGTCAAAGTATCTTTTTCCTCTTCGATCTTTTCAGAGATCGCCTTCATGATTTCCAGTAGATTTTTTGTATTCATATACTGATCCCTCGTCCAATAGAAGTATACACAGAAATCTTTTCTTTACATGTGATTTATTTCTTCCAAGCAAGCGTATCCGCTTTGGCATCATAGAAGCGTTTCATGTCGTTATCCAAGCGCAGAAGGGTCAAAGAAAAACCTGCCATTTCGATGGCGGTCATGAAGTTTCCGACCATTGTGTCGTATACGATGATTCCCTTCTCTTTTAAATAATCCTGTACGAAATTGTTTATGATGTAAAGTTCCATGAGAGGTGTGGATCCCATGCCGTTGATGAGAACGACGACTTCTCTGCCGCTGTAATCGATGTCAGAGAGAATGGTATCAAGGAGCTTTTTTGCTGCTTCATTGGCGGAGAGAATCTTTTCACGGCTCGTGCCAGGCTCGCCATGAATGCCGATACCGATCTCAATTTCATCTTCCGCCAACGTGAAACCATGTTTTCCGGCGGCGGGAACCGTGCAAGGAGAGATCGCCATGCCCATAGAGCGGACATTCTTGATGACATTTTCGGCGCATTTTTTGACTTCCGAAAGAGCGGCGCCCTCCTCGGCGCAAGCACCTGCAATCTTGTGTACGAGCAGCGTACCGGCGACGCCTCGTCTGCCTGTCGTATAGAGACTGTCTTTTACGGCTACGTCGTCATTTACGATTACATAGTCGGCTTTGATTCCTTCGTCCTTTGCCATGTCGATCGCCATTTCGAAGTTCAGGACATCTCCCGTATAGTTCTTCACGACGGAGAGGACGCCGGCTTCGGTTGCAACAGCTTTGATTCCTTCGTAAATCTGATCGGGGGTTGGAGAAGTAAATACGGCGCCCGCTATGGCGCAATCGAGCATACCTTCACCGACGTAGCCGCCGTGTGCAGGCTCATGACCGCTGCCGCCGCCGGAGACGAGCGCGACTTTGCCCTGCTTTTTTTGGGCGCGTACGACGATGTTTCCTTCAGGGAGTTTTTTGAGTTTTTTTGGCGCTGCCTTGGCAAGACCTTCGATCATTTCACGCTCGACATCTTCTACTTTGTTGATGAGTTTTTTCATGCGTATACCCCTTTCTGGATTTGATGAAAAAAATTAACGGATGGAAAATAACTTCTTGTGCTGTCATGCGTTTATTTTCCTAAAGTACACTTAGATCAAGTGAAGTAAGGTCGCTGAGCAAAGTCTTCACTTTTTTGGCTATGATGTCTGTACCGCCTTTTTCTCGGCTTTCGATATTCAGCGGCATGTTAGGATCGTGCAGCGACATGCGCAAGAGCGCCCAACCCTGCGGAAATATAAGTCGAACACCTTCGTATGAAGGCTCGGCAATTTTGATTCCGCTTTCTTTGGCGCGTGCAGCAAAGGCGTTTAAGACTTCGCCGGCATAGTCCTTGGCATCTTCGACGCCTTTGATTTTTAATCGGTATTCGGAACTTTCCAAAGGATGTGCGAGTCTTTCAATGAGAGATTGAAGCGTGCGCCCTTCCTTTTTTGCTTTTGTGGCGGCGATGAGGAGTTTCACAGCGAGATAGGCGCCGTCGTCTAAGTAATGGTTTTCCGACAGCGCTCCGTGCCCGGATGTTTCAATAGCGAGTGGTGATATCGTTCCTTCTTCGTTCAGACGAATACATTCGTTGATGACGTTTTTGTAGCCGCGCTTGAAGCGGTGATGGTGAAGATGAAGTTCGTTTTCTAAGAAGCAGGTGAGTTCATCTGAGGTGACGGAATCTGTGACGATCGTTGCATTTGGATAATCGGGCGCCAGTATAGCCGCCATCATGGCGATGAGAGCGTTGCGGTTGATCTCTTCTCCTGTGGGAAGGACGGCGCTCATGCGATCAACATCGGTATCAAAAATTAAGCCAAGGTCGGCGTGATTTTCCAGAACGGCTTCCTTTATCGCTGCCATTGCTTCTTTGTTTTCAGGATTTGGAATATGGTTCGGAAACATGCCGTCTGGCTCTAGGTAGCGGCTTCCTGTAGTGTCTGCGCCAAGCAGTGCCAGCACTTTGGAGGCGAAAAAACCGCCGCTGCCATTTCCTGCATCGATTACGATGTGCATACCCGCAAGGGGCTTGTCTTCAGGCGCAGCGGAAAGTTCTTCGCAGATTTTTTTTCGCAGATGAGAAGCATAAACGGATAGGAGATCGAAGGATGCAGCTTTTTTTTCATTGGAAGCTGGCACGCGATTTTTTGCGGCATAAGAAAGCACTTTCTTGATGTCGCTTGCTTCTAAACCTCCCCGTTCTGTGAAAAACTTCATGCCATTGCGGTTGTAAGGCAAGTGGCTTGCTGTGATCATGATGGAGGCGTCGGCTTTCGTTTCGTCAAAGAGAATGGACATGAACATCGCAGGCGTAGAAGAGAGACCGCAGTCGATCGCTTTCGCTCCGCGTGAAAGAATGGCGGAAAGTACAGCGCACTTCAAGTCGGGGGCAGAGATGCGCGAGTCGTGTCCGACGGCGATGGTCAATTCCGTCACAGGCTTGCCGTTTTTTTCTGTGAGAAAATCCAAAAAGCCGCCGGTGATGCAGCGTACAGCTTCTTGCGTGAGATTGACAGGTTCATCTGCTATGCCGGCGACAGCCGTACCGCGTATGTCGCTGCCATTTTGCAATTTCATCAGTTGCTTTTCATCAATCATTGCGATTCCTCCACGGCAGTTTCTTATTTAAGCATATTATACCATAATCGCTTAAATATTTGTCATAGTTATTCTATTCCTTTATTCAGTATAGCCAAAAAATTCTTGCTCTGCGGCTATGCAGAGTGCATGATAAATGGGAAGATGAAGCTCCTGTATGCGGTAGGTTTCCTTGTCGGGAACAGCGAGAAGGATGTCCGTCAAAGAACGCAGCTTTCCTCCTCCTGCACCGGTCAGAGAGATCACGGAGATGCCGAAAGAACGCGCGACTTGTGCGGCGTAGAGGACGTTTTGTGAATTGCCGGATGTACTGATGGCAAAAAGAATGTCGCCTTTTTTTCCAAGCCCGAATACTTGTTGAGCAAATACGAGGTCGGGCGCTTGATCATTGGCGAATGCTGTGCCGAGAGCGATCTGATTGACGAGAGAGATCGCAGGCAGAGCTTCCTGCAAATTTTCGATAAGATATGCCGCATCTTCCGGGCATGTTTCCATAAGCTGCTGCTTTTTCTCTTCACCTAAGCGGCGCGGCAGCAAGAATCCCTTCATCAGTTCGCCTGTGATATGCTCGGCGTCCGCTGCACTGCCGCCGTTGCCGCATATCAGAAGTTTTCCTCCTTTCGCATAGCAATCGATGATCGTATCGACTGTGGTTATCAGAGGTTCTTTCATGGAGCTGAGTACGGGATACCGCTCGATCAAATGGTCGATGACGGCAAGTGTTTTTTCTTTTGCCATAAAAATCCTTCCTTCTTATTTATTTTGTTTCCGCTGCTGATGCTTCCAGCCGATTCTTGCGGCGAAGACGACAGCGATCATGAGCAGAATCTTCCAAGCTGATTGTAAAATATTATTGGTGATGCTGTCTTTTGTTTTCGCTGCTTCCTTGGATCTATCATCGCTGTCTTTTGACGCTTCCTGATAGCGTTTCGTCGGCGAAGGGCAAGAAGCTGCCTGAGCGACAGAAATAGCCGGGGGAGTTTCCACACTGGCAAAGATAGGAGCCATGCTGTTGGCAATGGCTCCTATCATGAAAGCAATAATGATCTTTTTTTTCCACTGACTGAATTTCCTGTACATAATTCTGGTTCACCGCTTATCTTTTTACTCTTCTTACGGAAGAAAATCTGCAGAAAGCAAAGGGATCTCTCAAGGCTTTTGTTTCTCATGGTCGAGCACTTTTTGCAGGGTGCGAACCAGATGCAGATGCGTTTCGTAATCGAGATCATTCGCATCGTAAAGCATACGTTTCCTGAGAGCATCGATTTGATTCTGCAGCTTTTCCCGCGTTTCGTCGGAAAGACTCATACGCCGTGTCCGTTTTTCTCCAGCAGAATTTGCTGTTGGGCACGACTATCCCAGCCCTCTTCTTGCAGCTTTTCAGGCGCAGGAGAGAGCTTGTCCAGGATTTCTTGAGTCTCCAGATCCATCTCCTCAAAATCCTCTTTATTCATTTTGACCAGCCACCTTTACTCTTTCTATTGTACTATGAAAGTCCAAGAAGTCAAGCCCGAAGGGCGCCGACTGATTGG
>NZ_JBQNBV010000012.1:0-26634 GCF_052169755.1 Selenomonas sp.
CCCGAGCATTCGACGCAGGAGCACGCGATCTACGATCCATGCTCGGCCGGCTCGCGTCTCGGCGTCAAGTGCGGCGATTTTCGCCCCGAAAAAATCGAAGGATTGACGGGGCTGCACTTTCATACGCTTTGCGAGCAGGGAGCGGAGCCGTTGGCAGAGACGCTCGAAGCCGTCGAGGAGAAGTTCGGCGCATGGCTGCCGCAGATGGAGTGGATCAACTTTGGCGGTGGACACCATATCACGCGCGAGGGCTACGACATCGACCTGCTGAAACGGTGCATTATGCGTATGCAAACGAAATACGGACTCAAGGTCTATATCGAGCCGGGCGAGGCGATCGCGCTCGATGCAGGATTCCTCGTCGCCGAGGTGCTTGAAATCGTTGAAAACGATACGCCTGTCGCCATCCTCGACACGTCGGCGGCGTGCCACATGCCCGACGTCATCGAGATGCCGTACCGTCCGCCCGTCTTGGGGGCGGGCGAGGCAGGGGAGAAGCCCTTCACCTATACCTTTGCGGGGCCGACGTGCCTTGCGGGCGATACGATCGGCACATACTCGTTCGATGCGCCGCTTGCCGCCTCCCGCCGCGTCGTCTTCGGCGACATGGCGATCTATACGATGGTGAAGAACAACACGTTCAACGGCATGCCGCTGCCTGCGATCATCGCCGTCGATGAAACGGGCGCATGGCAGGTCGTGCGCCGCTTCGGCTACGAGGATTTTAAGATGCGCCTGTCTTAGAAGAAGTGCCGTCGTTCGCGATGGCGCTTCTTCGCGTTCTGCATGGAAGACTTGACCTGCGGCGCATAGGTGGTACAATAAAGAGCGACGCCCTTTGTTTAGGGCAGAGAAGAAATGATTTTATTTTCAAAGGAAGTGGATATTTATGCTGCGTCGTTTGGAAGAATTGCCCGTTGGCTCTTTTCACTACAAGATGCTTCTCGTCACGGGTTTGGGTTGGCTCTTTGATGCGATGGATACGGGTCTGATCGCCTTCGTCCTGCCGCTCTTGGTCAAGGATTGGGGGCTGAGTCCCGCGCAGGCGGGTTGGATCGGCTCTGTGGGACTCATCGGCATGGCGCTCGGGGCGGTCGTGGCGGGTTCGCTTGCCGATCGCTGGGGGCGCAAGAAGGTCTTCACTGCGACGGTTCTGCTCTACAGTGTATCGACGGGGCTTTGCGCGCTGGCTTGGAGCTATGAATCGCTGCTCGTCTTCCGTTTCCTCGTCGGCTTCGGCCTCGGCGGCGAACTGCCCGTCGCCGTCACGCTCATGACAGAGTATGCGCCGACGCGGCTGCGCGGACGCTTCATCGTCCTTCTTGAGAGCTTCTGGGGCGTCGGCTGGCTCGTCGCCGCCTGCATCTCGTATCTCTTCATTCCAACATTCGGCTGGAAGCTCGCGTTCCTGCTCGGCGCTCTGCCCGCGCTCTATGTGTTCCTCATCCGCCTGCACTTGCCCGAATCCGTTCGCTACCTGCTCGCGAAGGGACGCGTCGAGGAGGCGAAGGAAATCGTCTGCCATTTGGAGGAAAAGCTCGGTCTTGCGAACCGTCCGTTTACGGCAGATGAGCTATTGCCGCGAGAGAGCGCCAGAGAGACGGGATTTGCCGCTCTGTGGCAAAAGGGCTTCCGTCTGCGCACGGCGATGCTTTGGCTGACGTGGTTCGGCATCGTCTTCAGCTACTACGGCATCTTCATGTGGCTGCCGTCGCTCGTCTACGCGCAGGGGTTCGCCGTCGTCAAGACCTTCGAGTATGTGCTGATGATGACGCTCGCGCAGCTGCCCGGCTATCTTGCTGCCGCGTGGCTCGTCGAGGTCATCGGACGCAAGTATACGTTGTCTGCTTTCCTGCTCTTGTCGGGCGTTTGCAGCTACTTCTTCGGCGCTGCCGAATCGTCGTCAGCGCTTCTCGCCTGGGGTGCGGGCATGAGCTTCTTCAACCTCGGCGCATGGGGCGTCATCTACACCTACACGCCCGAGCAGTACCCGACGGCGATGCGTGCGCTCGGCAGCGGCTGGGCGGCGGGCTTTGGACGCATCGGCGGCATGATCGCGCCGATGCTCGTCGGCGTTCTGCTCGCCGGCTCCGTCGGCATTGAGACGATCTTCGCTCTGTTCGCTTCCGTATTCGTGCTGATCTCGATCGTCGTCATCGCCTGCGGCAAGGAAAGCAAGCAGAAGACGCTCGAAGATCTCGCAGATGTCCGCGAGGCGCACGGAGCGTGAGCGATGGCGCAGTATATCTTCGTCTTTCTGGGCGGCGGCATCGGCGCCGTCTGCCGCTATTTGGCGACCTCGCTCCTCGCCGTGCGCTTCGGGACGGCATTTCCTCACGGCACGCTCTTTGTCAACGTGTCGGGCAGCTTCCTTATGGGCGTGCTCATGGGGCTTTTGCCGCTTTTTCCTTTTGGCGATAAATATTTGCCGGAGAACTTGCGCTTGCTGCTCGGCGTCGGCTTTCTCGGCGGTTTCACGACCTTTTCGTCGTTCAGCATGGAAACGCTGAATTTGCTGCAGGAACCGCATACGTCGGCGTTGGCGAATGTCTTCATGAGCGTTGCTCTCGGCATAGCGGCGGCGTGGGCGGGCATTTCTCTCGTACGCGCCATACTCTAGTTTGATGTAGTGTCAGAAACAGCTGCTGCAAGATCCTGCGGCAGCTGTTTCTTCTTGTCATGGAAGGATTTGTATAGTATAGTTATGATATAGATATAAAATTAGATTAGAAAGAGGAGGGAACTGCATAATGGAAACGAGACTGGATTGCTGGTACAGCGAACGGCTGCAAAAGGAAATGCGTGTTCGTACATACGGGAACGGCGGTGTGCCTGTGCTCGCTTTTCCGCCGCAGCAAATGCTCTCCGATGCGTATGAAAAAGCAGGCGTGACAGAGACTCTGGCGCGTTGGATCGACGGGCAGAGAATGCGCCTCGTGGCAGTCGATACGATCGACGGCGAAAGTTGGTTCAGCGACGGCGACCGCGATTGGCGTGCCAACCGGCAGGAAGCGTATTATGAATATATTTCTGAGGAAGTCGTGCCGTTCGTTCGTTCTCTGGGCAGTTGGGATCATCTGCCGATTTGCATTGGCTGCGGCTTCGGCGGCACACATGCGGCGATCCTCTTTTTGCGCCGCCCCGACCTCTTCTCGGGGCTGATCTCACTCGCCGGCTCTTATGACGCAAAGACTTTTTTTGACGGCTGGCTGAATTGGCGTCTCTACGATAATTCGCCGCTCGATTTTTTGCCCAATATGGCGAATGAGCATCCTTATATTGAGATTTACAATGCGAGAAAGCTCGTCTTTTGTACGGGGCAGGGGCAGGGACTTGATGAGCCGCGCCGCACGACGGATCTCCTGCGCACAGTGCTGCGTGATCGGGGCGTCAAGGCATGGATTGACTTTTGGGGTCACGACGTAGACTATGGCTGGGATTGGTGGAAGAAGCAGCTCGTGTACTTCCTGCCCTATGTGCTCGCCGAATGACAGGCATATTTCATAAAAATGAAAAGGCGGCTCCGCACCGTCGTTCTGCAAAGAAAGCGAAGTGAGGAAATGGCGGAAATTATAGCAGAGAACCTGCACGGCATCATTCACGACATTCTCGCCGACTATAAGACGGATCGCATCATTGACAAGATGGATGTGTTCTGCCGTCCGGATAAGAGGGCGGTCATCGACATCCTTGACAAGCTCGTGCGCATCATCTTTCCGGGCTATTTTAAGGATGCGCATTACCGCGTTTACAGTGTCGAAACCAATATGACGATGCTCATGGAAGATGTGGCGTACCTTCTGAATAAGCAGATTGCCATCGCGCTGCCCTGCACATGTGCAAAGCTGCATTCGGAGGGAGAGTTTGCCGACCGTGCGCAGGAGATCACGCTTGCCTTTTTCCGTGCTATTCCGAAACTCCGCGCCTACATCGAGCTTGACGTCCGCGCGGCTTTTGAAGGTGATCCTGCGGCGTCGAGTGAAGCCGAGATCATCTACTCCTATCCGGGACTTTATGCGATCTGTGTGCATCGTCTCGCGCATGAACTGCATGTGCTCGGCGTACCTGTCATCCCGCGTATCATGTCGGAGCACGCGCACAACTGTACGGGCGTTGACATCCATCCGGGCGCGACGATCGGCAGGAGTTTCTTCATCGACCACGCGACGGGCGTCGTCATCGGCGAAACAACGGAGATCGGCGAGCATGTGAAGATATATCAGGGCGTGACCTTGGGGGCGCTTTCGACGAAGGGCGGACGCTCCCTGAAGGACAAGAAGCGTCATCCGACGATTGAGGATTATGTGACGATTTATTCGGGCGCATCGATCCTCGGCGGCAAGACCGTCATCGGCAAGGGCGCAATCATCGGCGGCAACGCGTTCATCACGAAGTCGGTCGCGCCCGGCACGCAGATCAGCGTGAAGAATCAAGAACTGCGCTACGATAAGTCGCGCGATGAATTGGAGCAGGTGGATTTCGAGGGAGAAGCTCCGTGGTTTTATGTGATATAATTTTCCGTTGCTGACATTTTGTATTTTGTGTTTTTCACAAAAGGTGTTGACAAGGGGCGCACATAGTGCTACCATAATACATGAAGTTCATGAGAACATAAAAACTTCATATCGATTGGGTTAGGTGTCGCAAGACTTAATAGGGAATCCGGTCAATGCCGGAGCGGTCCCGCCACTGTAACAGCGAGCGAATCTGCATGATGTCACTGGGGAGTTTTCCTTGGGAAGGCGCAGAGGAGCGATGACCTGAAGCCAGGAGAACTGCCTAGCTGACAATCACCGTTTGACCTGCGAGTGATGGGGAAGGGGATTATTGCGCAACGCAATGAATCCCGGCTGAAGGCCGGGTTTTCTTTTGTAGTGCCTCCCCTCCGAAACCCCTTTCCCATCGCGGGCAAAGGGGATCCATTTCGGCGGAGAGTTTTCCCTGCGGCTTGGGCTACAGGGGAAAGCATTGCTCATATATTATTTCCGATCCAGTTCTCTTTTCGCTGCTTTGCAGCGGCTCCGAGTGTGGAGACTCGGAGCTTCCTTTTTCAAGACCGGCTTTCGCTCGGATGACTTGACATCGAGTGCAAAGCTTGCCATAATTTTTCGGGGAACACCTTTTGCGGGTTGTTTCCCGATATGTTTATTTCTTACGTTTCAAAGGAGAGATAGTGAATGAAGAAGAATTTCAAGAAGATGCTCGCCTTGTCGCTGGCTTGCGGCGCTGTGTTTGCTTTCGGTACGCCGTCCGTAGACGCAGCTTATATGCTCAGTGATGAAGTCACGGATGCGACGCCTGCGCTCCTTGAGGCGACGCAGGTCGGCGCATTGAAGTACGACAACCCCAAGATGCAGAATCTCCCGAACAAGGATGCCATCCTCGTCATGAGCTTCGGCACGACCTTCAAGGATTCGCGTGAAAAGACGATCGAAGCGACGGTCAAGGCGATTCAGGCGGCGCATCCGAATGTGAAAGTCGTGACGGCATTCACGTCGCACATCATCATCGACCGCATCAAGGCGAAGGAAGGCATCGAGATCCCGACGCCTGAAGCGGCTCTGCAGCAGCTCAAGAAGGAAGGCTATACGCGCATTGCACTGTGCTCGCTCGATGTCATTCCAGGCGTGGAATATGCCTATGACAAGGCGATTTTCAACGAGTACAAGGACAGCTTCAAGAAGATGACGCTCGGTACGTCGCTCATCTACTGGCAGGGTCAGGAAGAGCAGCGCGACGATGTCAAGGAGGCGCTCTCGGCGCTGTCGACGCAGTTCCCTGAGGTCGCTGACGACGAAGCCATCCTCATCATGGCGCACGGCACGCCGCATCCGGCAAATGCCTACTACAGCGTCATTCAGTCGGGCATCAACCGTATGCAGCTCAAGAACACCTACATCTATACGGTCGAGGGCTGGCCGGGTCTTGAGGATATCATTCCTGAGCTTAAGGCGAAGGGTATCAAGTCTGTCACGCTCATGCCGCTGATGATGGTTGCCGGCGATCATGCAAACAACGACATGGCTGGCGATGAGCCGGATTCGCACAAGTCCATCCTCATGAAAGAGGGCTTCAAGGTCAACACCTACATTCATGGCATTGGTGAAAACGGGCTGATCCGCGGTCTCTTCGTCGATCGTGCGAATGAAGCGTGGGATATGCTCCAAGCCAAATAAGAAAACGAAGATACATCTCCTTTTAATAGAGAACGCCGCTTGGAATTTCCAAGCGGCGTTCTTGTCAAATATGGAAGAAATTCATCATCTTCATCGCGAGTTTCTTCGGTTCGGCGTCTTTGTGCCGCAGCAGATAGGCAAGAGAGCCGGCAAAGAAGAAGGCGGAGATGGGGACGAAGCGCCGTCCCTTTCTGAAATTCGCCCAGACGAGGAGCTTTTGGAAAAGCATCGCAATGTCCGTGCGTGTGCCATCGTATCTCTTCATGATGCGCTGCAGCCGCCAGTCCGATGTGCAGTAGGCATAGATCGTGTCGATGAGCGCAGGATCGTTGAGATGGTCGATGTACTCGTTGATGAGCGAGTTGACGAGCGTTGAACGCTTGAGCGAGCGGCGCATCTGCAGAATGAAGAGGGCGGTGAGAAGACCGAGGGTTATGAGGAGAAGCGTGTTTAGCATATAGATTCCTCGCGTGTGTTCGGACTATACGGGAATGACAGTTCGGCTCTTGCGCGGTGGGTGCGGGGCTTTCGAAGCCGCTGATTTTTCGGTATGGGCGGGTGCGTCCTGCCGGGCAAGCTGCTCTTGATACCAGCCTTCAAGCGCATCGTATTCACGCTTGAATACAGGGTCTTTGAGTTGTTCTTCAAGGTAGTCGTTCAAAGTTAACATGATAGATTCCTCCTCTGGTAGTCAAGACGATATGCTTTGGCACGTTCGATTTCTTCAATAGGGGTCTTTTGCGTTTTTTTTATGAATCCGTTTGTTACAATGGCAGTATTGCCGACGATGAAAAAGTAGAGGACTCGCGATATGTTGCCAGCAAATGTGGTGCGAAGTTCCATGATGCCATCCGTAAGCTCTTTTGAATCGGGAGCGCGCAGCAGGTATCCTTTTGCTTCGAGCAGTTTTAATGAACGGATGACCTTGGCTCGCATTTTATTGTCTAAACTGTCTAGAAAATCTGTGACAGGGTAAGAACCATCAGGTTTTTGATAAAATATAACATTCATTGTCGAATCCTCTGTCCTCATGGAATTGCTTTGAAAGTGTCATTCCTGTCTTTACTATACCATAAACCGCCGTCGACATAAAGTATGACGACGCTCTTGCTGGTAAAATGATTAGTCAAAAAGTCAAAAATAGTATTTGACTTTTTGACTTTTTGCGTTATAATAAGAAGCAGCAAGGCGGGGTGAAAGAAGCCTTGTTGCTTCTTAGGGAATCATCATTGATATATAGGAGGAAATCATCATGGGAGAAGAAAGATATACGGAGAAAGCCTTGGCGGCGATGCAGACGGCGCAGCAGGCGGCGGCTATGCGCTATCAGCAGGAAATCACTTCGGTGCATTTGCTTTATGCACTCGCGCAGGAACCGGAGGGACTGCTTGCAACGATCTTCGAGGACTGCGGCGCGGATCCGGCGATGCTGCGTGCGCGGTTGGAGAAAGAACTCAGCAAGCTGCCGAGCGTCAAGGGGCAGGATCGTCTGACGATGGGCATGGATATGGTGCGCGTCATCGGCAGGGCGCAGGAATACGCCAAGAGCATGAAGGACGACTATATCAGCACGGAGCATCTGCTGCTCGGCGTTGCCGCTGACGGCAGCAGCGAGGTGCAGGAGATCTGCCGCCAGTTTGGTCTTACGAAGAGCAGCGTCATGAGCGCCGTCAAGAAGAACCGCAAGCAGAACGTCACGAGCGGCAATCCCGAGGATGGCTACAAGTCGCTCGAAAAGTACGGGCGCGATCTCACGGATGCAGCGAAGAAGGGCAAGATTGATCCCGTGATCGGGCGCGACGAGGAGATTCGCCGCACGATTGAGATCTTGACGCGCCGTACGAAGAACAACCCCGTGCTCATCGGCGAGCCGGGCGTCGGCAAGACGGCGATTGTCGAGGGGCTTGCGCGTCGCATCGTCGCGGGCGACGTGCCGGAATCTTTGAAGAATAAGACGCTCTATTCGCTCGATATGGGATCGCTCGTCGCAGGCGCGAAGTTCCGCGGGGAGTTCGAGGAGCGCTTGAAGGCGGTTTTGAACGAGATTGCGAAGTCAGACGGTCAGATTTTGCTCTTCATCGACGAGGTGCATACAGTCGTCGGAGCGGGCGCAGCCGAGGGCGCGATGGACGCGGGCAACCTCTTGAAGCCGATGCTCGCGCGCGGCGAGCTGCGCTGCATCGGCGCGACGACCTTGAGCGAGTACCGCAAGTACATCGAGAAGGACGCGGCTCTTGAGCGCCGCTTCCAGCCCGTCATGGTCAGCGAGCCGACGGTTGAGGATACGATCTCGATTCTGCGCGGCATCAAGGAGCGTTACGAGGTGCATCACGGCGTGCGCATCCGCGACAATGCGCTGTTGGCGGCGGCGACGCTTTCCGACCGCTACATTTCGGACAGGTTCCTGCCCGACAAGGCGATTGATCTCGTCGATGAAGCGGCGGCGAAGCTGCGCACGGAGATCGAGTCGATGCCGCAGCCGTTGGATGAAGTGCGCCGTAAGATCATGCAGCTGGAAATCGCCGAGCAGGCGCTGAAGAAGGAGACGGACGACGCTTCGAAGGAAAAGCTCGCGCATGTGACCGAGGAGAAGGAGACGCTGCAGCAGAAGGAAAAGGCGCTCAAGGACAAGTGGGAGGCGGAGAAGCAGGCGATCTTGCGCGTGCGTGCCGTCAAGAAGGAGATTGACCAAACCAAAAATGAGATGGAGCTTGCCGAGCGTAACTATGACTTGAACCGTTTGTCCGAACTGCGTTATGGCAAACTGCCGACCTTGGAAAAGCAGCTCAAAGAAGAGGAGGATGCCTTAGCGAAGAAGGCGGCGGACGATCATTTGCTCAAGGAAGAGGTCGGCGAGGAGGACATCGCCGAGGTTGTGAGCCGCTGGACGGGCATTCCCGTTTCGAAGATGCTCACGGGCGAGCGCGAGAAGCTCCTGCGCCTCGAAGATGTGCTGCATGAGCGCGTCGTTGGGCAGGACGAAGCCGTGCGCGTCGTCAGCGAAGCGATCCTGCGGGCGCGTGCAGGCATCAAGGATCCGAACCGCCCGATCGGTTCGTTCATTTTCCTCGGCCCGACGGGCGTCGGCAAGACGGAGCTTGCCAAGACTTTGGCAGAGTCGTTGTTTGACGATGAGCGCAGCATGATCCGCATCGACATGTCGGAGTACATGGAGAAGCATTCCGTCGCGAGGCTCATCGGAGCGCCTCCGGGCTACGTTGGCTACGAGGAGGGCGGACAGCTCACGGAAGCCGTGCGCCGTCGCCCCTACAGCGTTATCCTGCTCGACGAGATCGAAAAGGCGCATCGCGACGTATTTAATGTGCTCCTGCAGATCTTGGACGATGGTCGCTTGACGGATGGCAAGGGGCGCGTCGTGAACTTCAAGAATACCGTCATCATCATGACGAGCAACCTCGGATCGCACGAGATCTTGAACAAGGACTTCGAGGAAGCGCAGGCGGCGGTCAAGGAGCTTCTGAAAGAGTACTTCCGTCCCGAGTTTTTGAATCGTGTCGACGACATCGTCGTGTTCAAGGGGCTCGCACGCGAGCAGGTCAAGGCGATCGCCAAGCTCTTGCTGGAGAGCCTTTCCAAGCGTCTCCGGCGCCAAGTGGGCATCACGCTCTCGTGGACGGAGGACGCCTTGGAGCTTTTGGCGAACCAAGGTTTCGAGCCGAATTTCGGCGCGCGTCCGCTGCGCCGTCTGATTTCGCACAAGGTGGAAACGGCTCTGTCGAAGGAGATCATCAAGGGCGAGGCAAAGGAAGGAGACACAGTCGAGATCGGCGCGGAAAACGGCGAGGTTACGTTCAAGACGCTTTGAACAAACGGCGGCAGTCGTGCAGATGTGATGATGCAGATCTATAGATGAAAAGATGGGAGACAGATGTCTCTCATCTTTTTTATAAGAAAATGATGAGAAATCCTCATTTCTATGGTATTTAGTCCTAAGTGATGTTATAATAGGACAAATAAACTAATGGGTTGTGGAGAAGGAGTGGGAATACTGTGAAACTCAAGAAGTATCCAGTAAGTCAGTTGCAGGAAGGAATGGTTGTTGGAAGAGGAATTTATGAAGAGGACATGACGGTTATTCTGGCAGAAGGAACGGTGCTTGACCGACAGATGATCGATTCTCTGGAGAGCAGAGACGTCAGTTTTGTGCATGTTCGGCAGGATGTCATGGCAGCGCCGCCTGCATCGAAGGATGCCGCAGTTAAGGCGGCTTTGGCGGGCGCTGCGCCGAAATCGGTGGATCGTTTGGACGCAAGAAGGATGGAGCCGGTTGCTTCCATGCTGAATATTGTGCCGGAAGCCGCCTCTCCCGAGAGGGATGCAGCCTTGGCGGAATTTATGCAGGAAGTGGCGGATACCGTTGATACTCGTTCCGTGATTCGCCCGAGAAGCGTTCAGTCGATGGTAAAGACCGGTGTTGCACCGCAAAAAGACGCTTCGCTCGAAGCTGCCTATGTGCGGCAGTACGATGATCTCTATCTCAATCTCTCGATGTTTTACGAGATGACTCGCACGAGCGGCCACATCGACGCGCAGGCGGTGAAAATGCTCGCGCAGCAGGTTTTGCCGCTGTGCTCAAGCGCCAAGGCGATCACGCATATTTACAATATGGAGACGCAGGGCGACTATTCGATTCATCACAGTGCGCGAGTCGCCATTCTTGCAGGTCTTATGGGGCAATGGCTTAAGATGCAGCGCCGCGATCAGCTGCGCCTCGTCATTGCGGCGGTTCTTTTGGATATCGGTTCTACACGCATCGCGACAGGATTTCTCAAAAAAGCGGGATGCTATACGAAGAAGGATCGCGTGCTCATGCAGAAGCATGCGCGTCTTGGTCATGCACTTGTGGCGAACTCGCCGTTTGGAGCGGACGCACAGATCTTGGGAGCGATTCTTCAGCACCATGAGAGGAACGACGGCTCGGGTTATCCCGAGGGCTTGCGAAAGGAACAGATCTGCGACTTTGCACGCATCCTTGCGATACTTGACATTTATGACGCTATGGCGTCGAAGCGTGCTTACGCGAAGCAGCGTTCGCCTTTTGATGTATTTGAAATACTGTCCGACGACATCATTGCCGATCGTTTGGATGCGGGCTATGGTCTGCCGTTTATCCGCAATATCTGCAACTCGCTGAATGGCAACTGGGTCAGACTTACGAACGGCGAGACGGGCAAGATCGTCTATATTGACGACTCGCGCCTCAACGCGCTGCCGATTGTGCAGACGGTGGATGGCGCTTTCATCGATCTCAATACGCTGCGAACCATACGCGTAGATGCCTTGCTCACGGGGCGGGAAATGACGCAGTGATCTTTCTGCTTGCCGCCGGATGTCTGCCGATTGAAAAATGTAGCATACGGGGTGGATTCATGGTATAATTTAATGTAAATGGATATTAAGGAAACGAATGGTTTATCCTGCAAGGAGTGCAAGTTGATGTTGAAGAAGTATCCGGTTGATGAACTGGAGGCAGGCATGGTCATCGGGCGGACGGTATATTCGGACGATATGTCCGTCCTCTTGGGCGAAGGTACGGTGCTTGATGAGCAGCGCATTGAATATCTTGACCAGCGGGGGATTGTCTTTGTCCGAATCCTGCTGCCTGATGAGGAAGAGTCTGCAGCTGCAGAAAAGCCTGCTGCAGAAGCGACGCCCGCTGCAAAGACGCCGCAGATCGATGACGATGCGGCGGCTGTGTGGCGAAGAGTGCAGGAGCAGACGGCAGCGGCTGTGCTGGCGGCAGCGGAAGCTGACAAACAGGCGGCGCTCGCGAAGATTGAGGAGCGTGCGGGGAGAGCGTCTGCAGCAAAAGTCGAGCCGGAGAAGGAGAAGACGCCGGAGGCGCTGGAGAAGCCTGTTTCGAAATCCGGCATCGTACTGCGTGAGACTTCGTCGCTTGAGGCGGCGTTCATCGAACAATACGAAGAATGCTTCGAGGAACTGCAGGGGTTTTTCAGCTCGGTGCGGGCGTATGGACGTATCAATATCACAGAGGCGGAGACGGCGGCGAGAAACTTTGCGCCGCTTTCGAGCAGCGGGAAGGCCGTGTCACATGTTTACAACATGGAGACGATCGGTGAATATCAGCTGCATCATGTCATGCGCGTTGCCGTCCTCGCCGGTCTTATGGGGCAGTGGCTCAAGATGCCTGCGCAGGAGCGGCATCGGCTGATCTTGGCGGCGTTTCTCATGGACATCGGCTATACTGCCTTTGCGCCGAATTTCCTCAAGAAGATTGCACTCTATACGCCGGCGGAGCGCCGTCTCATGCAGAAACATGCTCGCTTGGGCTACGACATCGTCGCGCGGTCGGCGCTGCAGCTCGACAAGCAGGTGACCGAGGCCGTGCTGCAGCATCATGAGCGCAACGACGGCTCGGGCTATCCGCAGGGCATGAAGAAGGAAGGCATCTGCAAGTTTGCGCGTATCCTCGCCATCTTGGATACGTACGATGCGATGGCTTCGCGTCGCTTTTACGCAAAACGGCGTTCCCCCTTTGAGGTCTTTTCCGTCCTTTCTGACGAATTTGTTGCGAATCGCTTGGATGCGGAGTATGGCGTCGTTTTTATACGCAATATGTCTCATACGCTCAACGGCAACTGGGTCAAACTCTCGAACGGCGCTGTGGCGAAGATCGTCTATATCGACGAGACGCGCATGAAAGCGCTTCCCGTCGTGCAGACGACCGACGGCGATTTTATTGATCTCAATACCACAATAAGCATCAAAGTCGAGTATCTGCTGCCGAGTGCGGATGTGGAGAATAAGGAAAAAATTTCATAACGTGCAGTTTTGATGAGCATCCTCTGAATGGAAATGAAGTTCTGTTCGGAGGATTTTTCTATGTGTTCGTTTTGTCTCATCGATCAAATAAACGGTCGGCGCAGCTATTTTCCCCGTGCTTTCTTGAAAAACATTATCGACTTTGCTATGATGGAGAAAGAATTGTTTCGGAAAAGGTTGCTTCTTTCGGCATTTTTTGGAGAGGAGAGTTTTGCTTGGAAAAGAAAAAATGGAGGCTCAAGATCACGGACGTCCTGCTCTTGCTTGCAAGCGGCGTATTCTTCATCGGTATGCGTACGTTTTTAGCGCCGTGCGCACAGCAGGCGGACGGCAAATGGATGGTGTGCCATTGGGCGGGCGAGGCGCTTTTCGGCGTCGCTGCCGTGCTCTTTGCCATCGCTTTGCTGCACGCTGTGATTTGGCGTGCTGCGATCAAAACAGGGCTGGCGATGGCGATGATTCCGACGGCGGTGTTGGCGTTTTTCCTGCCCGGACAGATGATCGACCTCTGCATGATGGAGACGATGCGCTGCCATACGGTGATGCAGCCTGCGGCAAGGGCGATCTCCGTCGTGATGATTTTGCTCGCCTGTATGGATATTTACGTCTATCGGAAGGGGGATTGACGATGGGGTTCGCGCGCTTTCTGGCGGTGCGGAACTGCCGTCGAAATTTCTCGCGCACCGTTGCGCTGGGGGTGGTGACGGCGATGCTCTCTTTGACGCTCTTCGGCGGCTCGCTCGTCGTCTTGAGTCTGCAAAACGGCTTGACTCGTTTTCAGGCGCGGTTGGGCGCGGATGTTCTCGTATTGCCCAAGGATGCGCAGGCAGACGGCGGTCTGGAAGGCGTGCTTGTGCAGGGACGTCCGCTCCATTTCTACATGGACGCTTCGCGCCTTGCCGCGCTCTCTTCGTTGCCCGGCGTTGCAAGCGCTGCACCGCAGTTCTTTCTGACTTCGGCAAACGCCGGCTGCTGCTCCGTCGCGGTGCAGCTGATCGGCTTTGATCCGGCGACGGACTTTACGATCCAGCCGTGGATTCGTGAGAGCTATGCCGACGACGTCGGCGACGGCGATATCGTCGTCGGCAGCGGCATCTCGGTGCCCGAGGATAAGACGCTGAAGTTTTACAATACGCCGTGCCGCGTTGTGGCGCGCTTGAGTCCCACGGGGACGGGCATGGATACGGCGGTCTATATGAATATGACGACGATCCGCGCGATGATGAGACGCGCTGCCGAGCTGGACTTCGCCGCATTTCAGGGCATTGAGCCGGAGCAGGCGATCTCTGCCGTGCTCATCAGGACTGCGCCCGATTTCAGCCCCGAGGCTGTAGCGGAGGCGATCGGCGCAGCCTATCCCGATCTTTCGGCGAAGCCTGCGCACGGCATGGTTCGAAGCGTGGAGGCAGGGCTTGGCGGCGTCACGGGAACGGTCGGCGTCCTTCTCTTTTTCGTCTGGCTCCTGTGCGTCGGGCTTCTGGCGCTTGCCTTTCAGATGGTGTTTTCGGAAAGGCGCAGAGAGTTCGCCGTGCTTCTCATCAGCGGCGCAAGGCGCTCCATACTCACGCGCATCGCTCTCATCGAAGCTCTTATCATCGCTTCTTTCGGCGCGGCGGGCGGCGTCTTTGCGGGCGCTTTCGTGCTGCTGCCGTTTGCCGCGCTCTTGAAGGACAGCTTCGCGCGGCCGTATCTTTTGCCCGACGCTTCGAACATCGCGCTCTTGGCGGCGGGGGCTTTTGGCGTCGCCGTCCTTTCCGCTGCTTTGGCAGCTCTTTGGACGGTGCGGCGTATGGATGTGATGCTGCGGGAGGATATGTGATGGAGCTGCGAGCGGAAAAGATCAGTCGGGATTTTTTGCGGCCGAGTGCGCCGCAAGGCTTTTTCATGGCGGTCGAGGAAACAGATTTTTCTCTGCGTGCCGGTGATTTTTTCGCCGTTACGGGGCGCTCGGGCAGCGGCAAGAGCACGCTTTTGAAGATGCTGGCGGGGCTTATGGCGCCGGGGACGGGACGCGTACTTTTGGACGATACGGACATTTATCGTTTGGATGAGGCGGAGCTTGCAGAGCTGCGCAGCCGAAAGATCGGCCTTGCGCCGCAGACGCTCATGGCGCTCTCAAGCTTGACGGTGCAGGAAAATATCTTGCTGCCGTGCTCGCTCTACGGTGTAGCGCGAGAGGCGGAGCCGCGTGCGCTGCAGCTTATGGAGCGGCTCGGCATCGCACATCTGAAGAGCGCCGATCCGGCGGAGTTGTCGGGCGGCGAGCTGCGCCGCCTGACGCTCGCCCGCGCCTTGGTGCGCGATGCCGCCGTCCTGCTGCTCGATGAGCCGACGGGCGATCTCGACGATGAAAATACGCGTCTCGTTTTTGCACTGCTGCGCGAAGAGGCGGCGCACGGCAGGGCTGTCCTTGTTGTGACGCATGAGCGCGAAGCGGCGGATTATGCTGACCGCCTCTATCGCATGGAAGCCGGAAAGTTAGAATTGTCATCTTGAAATTTTATTTGAGTTGACAATTAAAATCGGGTATAATAGGATTGTTTTGTTGATGCGAAAGTATGGGGGGCGGAAGCGTCCCCTATGTGATGTTTTTGCGCCTTGAGGAAGGGGGAGGCTGTCGTGGCGGAGTTCATTCGCGCCGAGCATCTTTCGCATGTCTTCCATGCGGGGGAGGATGACGCTTATCGGGCACTTTCGGATGTGTCGCTTTCCGTCGATGAGGGGGAGTTTCTCGCTGTTCTCGGTACGAACGGTTCGGGCAAATCGACGCTGGCGCGCCATTTCAACGCGCTCCTTCTGCCGACCGAGGGCCGATGTACGGTCGCGGGGCTGGATACGAAGGAAACGGCGGATCTTTGGCGCATCCGTCAGCTTGTGAGCATGGTGTTTCAGAATCCTGACAATCAGATCATCGCCGCTGTCGTCGAGGATGACGTCGCTTTCGGTCCGGAGAATCTAGGTATAGAGCCGGCGGAGATCCGTATGCGCGTGCGCGATGCGCTCACCGCCGTCGGCATGGAGCGCTATCGCACGGCGGCGCCGCACCTTCTGTCGGGCGGACAGAAGCAGCGCGTGGCGATCGCGGGTGCGCTGGCGATGAATACGCGCTGTCTCGTGCTTGATGAGCCGACGGCGATGCTCGATCCCATAGGCAGGCAGGATGTTTTGGAAACGGTGCGGCGGCTTCATCGAGAGAACGGCATCACCGTCGTCTATATCACACATTTCATGGAAGAGGCGGCCGCCGCTGACCGCGTCGTCGTCATGGAAGAGGGACGCATCGCGGCGGAAGGCAGTCCTCGCGAGGTGTTTCAAGACGTCGGCGGCATGAAGGCGCGTGGTCTCGACGTGCCGCTTGCCGTTGAGGTGGCGTCGCTTTTGCGTGAGGCGGGCGTTTCTCTGCCTGCGGATCTTTTGACCGATGAGGAGTTGGTGAGTGCGCTGTGTCCATCGTGATGGAAAGTATCAGCTACACCTATATGCGCGGCACGCCGTTTGAGCGCGAGGCTCTTGCGGATGTTTCGCTGACGATTGAAGAGGGCAGCTTCACGGCGCTCGCCGGGCATACAGGCTCCGGCAAATCGACGCTCGTGCAGCATTTGAACGGACTTTTGCAGCCGGATCGCGGTACGGTGCTCGTCGATGGCACGGACATCGGCAAAAAGGGGGCGGAGGCGAAGCGGGCGCGGCGAAGCGTCGGCATGGTGTTCCAGTACCCGGAGCATCAGCTCTTTGAGGAAACCGTGGAGAAGGATGTGGCGTTTGGTCCTCTGCAGCTCGGGCTTTCGGCGGCGGAGGTCGAAGTGCGCGTCAAGGCGTCGCTCGACTTCGTCGGGCTTCCTGCCGAGGTGTACGGTGCGCGTTCGCCGTTTGCTCTGTCGGGCGGACAAAGGCGGCGGGCGGCGATCGCGGGCGTATTAGCGCTCAAGCCGCGCTATCTCGTACTCGATGAGCCGACGGCGGGGCTTGATCCGCGTGCAAGCGACGCGCTTTTGACACGGGTGCGCGAGCTGCACGAGAAGGAGGGCGTGACCATCGTGCTCGTCTCGCACAACATGGACGACATCGCGCGTTTTGCGAATCGGCTCATCGTCATGCACGCAGGCCGCGTGATGATCGAGGGCGCACCGCACGAGGTCTTTGCCGCGAAGGAAAAGCTCTCGGCGGCGGGGCTTCGTCCGCCGCATATTGTCGAGCTTTTGGATAAGCTCAGGGCAAAGGGGCTTGATCTCGATCCCGCCGCTTTCGATGCGGCAGACGGCGCGGCGCGTATCAAAGAGGCGTTGGGGAGGTGCGGCTCATGCTGAAGGACATTACGCTCGGTCAGTACTTTCCGGGCAGTTCGCTCTTGCATCGTCTCGATCCGCGCACGAAAATCGTTCTGCTCTTTTTCTTTCTTGCAGCGATCTTTGTCTTTGATTCGCCGCTCTCTTATGCAGCACTGACGGCTTTTACCGCAGCGATGATCGCCGTGAGCCGCGTGCCGCTCCGCTTGATGCTCAAGTCTTTGAAGCCGCTCTCTTGGATCATCGCGTTTACATTCATCATTCATCTCGTGAGTACGCCGGGCGACGCATTTTTTCATCTGTGGCTCTTCGATCTTACATGGCAGGGGGCGGCGAAGGGATTCTTTATCGCCTTGCGCTTGGCTCTCTTGATTTTGCTTTCGGCGCTTCTGACCTATACGACCGCGCCGCTCGCTCTGACCGATGCGCTCGAAACGCTCATGCAGCCGGCAAAGCGCATCGGCGTGCCCGCGCACGAGATTGCCATGATGATGACGATTGCGCTGCGCTTCGTGCCGACATTGATCGAGGAAGCCGATAAGATCATGAAAGCGCAGCAGGCGCGTGGTGCAGACTTCACGGAGGGCGGCGTCATCGAGCGCGTCAAGGGCTTCGTGCCCGTGCTTGTGCCGCTCTTCATCTCGGCGTTTCGCCGCGCCGACGATCTCGCGCTGGCGATGGAAGCGCGCTGCTATCGCGGCGGCGTCGGGCGCACGCAGATGAAGGCGCTTCGCATCAGCTCCATTGACTATGTCGCTTATGGCTTCGGCGCGGCATTCATCTCTGCGCTTGCCGTTCTGAACTTCGGAGGGCTGAAATGAAGCGTGAACACAAGGAAATGATGAAAGCGCGCGCGCGCAATATCTGTCTGACTGTCGCCTACGATGGTACGGCGTACCACGGCTTTCAGCGACAAAGTCCGCCGATTCGTGCCGTGCAGAACGTCTTGGAAGAAAAGCTCACACTCGTTTTCGGAGATACCATCGAACTTGCCGCCGCAGGCCGCACCGATGCGGGTGTTCATGCCGTGGGGCAGGTCGTGAACTTCTTCACGGACGGGCGCATACCGACGGAGCGCATCGTGCGTGCGATGAACAGCGTTCTGCCGCCCGATATTGTCGTCAAAGCGGCGAGGGAAGAGGGGCGGAGCTTTTCTGCGCGCCACAGTGCAAAGAGCAAGTCGTATATCTACCGCATACAAGAGGGGGAGACGCCGAATCCGTTCAGTGAGCGCTATGCTTGGTACGTCGGTGCGCCGCTCGATCTTGCGTCGATGAACGAAGCGGCGGCGCACATGATCGGCAAGCATGACTTCTCGGCGTTTCGCGCAGCGGGCGGTGCGCCGATGCTGCCCGTGCGCACGATGTACCGTGCCGAGGGCAGGCGAATCGAGGGCGAGAGGATCGAGTTTGTCTTTCATGCGAACGGCTTCCTCTACCACATGGCACGCAACATCGTCGGCACGCTCGTCGACGTCGGCAGAGGACGGCGCACGGCGGCGGATTTCGCCGCGATTCTCGAAGGCGGCGACAGAAAGTGCGCCGCAGCTACTGCGCCTGCCTGCGGGCTGTTTTTGGAAAGCGTGGAGTATTGAGGGAACACGGATAAATGCAGCCGCGCATCTTCCTCTATCTGCGCGGCGCTCTCCCCGTTGGCAATTTCTCGACAGGGGGAATTACAAAGGTTTTTCAGAAAATTACGATTGACAACTGGGAGAAAAAGGTTTAGATTGAAAGCAGCAGAGTTATTTTGTCAATCGTCCGAATATTGCCTATACGAAGGAGAGGAGGGGCGGCACGGCGGCTCGATAGACTGACGGACAGAAGGAGAGTGATTTGCGATGGTTACATTTTTGGTGGCATTGCTCGCTTTGATTCTGGGCTATCTCATCTATGGCAAGATCGTTGACGTGATGTTTGCGCCGACAGACAAGCCGACACCTGCAGTGGTGCACAACGACGGCGTGGACTACATCCCGCTGCCGACTTGGAAAGTCTTCATGATCCAGCTGTTGAATATCGCCGGACTCGGTCCGATCTTCGGAGCCTTGCAGGGCGCTCTTTGGGGACCCTGCGTCTACTTCTGGATCGTTCTCGGCACGATCTTTGCCGGCGGGGTGCACGATTATATGTCAGGCATGATTTCGCTGCGTGAGGACGGCAAGAGCATATCGGAAGTCGTTGGCAATCACATGGGCAAAACGATGCTCTTCATCATGCGCATCTTTTCCGTCGTTTTGCTCGTCCTCGTCGGCACAGTCTTCGCGACGGGACCGGCGATGCTCATCGACGGCAAGCTGCTCTCGCTCGGTTCGATCGGCGCGATCAAGATTTGGCTCATCATCATCCTGTGCTATTACTTCCTCGCGACGCTCCTGCCGATCGACACGCTGATCGCGCGTTTCTATCCGATCTTCGGGATCTGTCTGATCGTCATGGCGTTCGGCATCATGAGTGCGATGTTCGCGGGCGTCGGCGGTCACGTCATGCCCGAGATGGTCATGGCGAATCTGCATCCGACGGATCTGCCGATCTGGCCGCTGATGTTCATTACGGTCGCCTGCGGCGCTGTCTCGGGCTTTCACTCCACGCAGTCGCCTTTGATGGCGCGCTGCCTGAAGGATGAGCGGCTCGCACGTCCCGTGTTTTACGGTGCGATGGTCGCTGAGGGCTTCATCGCGCTCGTTTGGGCGGCAGCGGGCGTGACCTTCTACGAGAGCACGGGCGGTCTCGGCGCTGTTCTCGCTTCGGCGGGTCCCGGCGGCGTGGTCTACGACATCTGCGTCGGCTTCCTCGGCCCCGTCGGTGCGGCGCTCGCGCTTCTCGGCGTCGTCGCCTGCCCGATCACGTCGGGCGATACGGCGTTTCGCTCGGCGCGTCTGACGATCGCCGATTGGTTCGGCGTTGAGCAGAAAACGACGGGCAAGCGCCTCGCGCTCGCTTTGCCGATCCTCGGCATCGGCGCGCTTCTCACGCAGATTGACTTCTCGATTATATGGCGGTACTTCTCATGGACGAATCAGACGCTTGCCATGATCGTCCTGTGGACGGGTTCCGTCTATCTCTACCGCACGTTCCGCGGCAAGTTCTATTATCTCATCGGCATGATTCCCGCGACATTCATGTCGGCGGTCACCATGACGTACATCTTGCAGGCGAAGGAAGGATTCGGTCTCGCGACGAGCATCACATATCCCGTCGGCATCACTTTGGCTGCGCTGTTCTTGTTTTTGTTCCTGCGCACGACGGTGCTGCGGCGTGGATGAACCGTTCTGCAAAAACTCCTCAAGGCGGAATCTTGAGGAGTTTTTCTTTTGACAAGCCTGTGCGTGTGTTATAGAATCAAGGAAAAACTTTTGCGCGGTTCATGCAGTGCAGTATCATACGATAGAGGACGGTGGAAAAATGCGTTTTTATCATGGCTTGACGATGGTGTTCTTCATCGGGCTTTTTCTTGCGCTGCCGATGGCGGCGCGGGCGCAGGGCGGCTTGGAACCTGTGGATTTCACGGTCAAGGGCATAGCGCTCGGCGATGCGGAGACGAAGATGCTTGCGGCTTTCGGCAAGCCCGACTTCGACAAGGAGCGTATGGTCTGGGACATCCATCTGCGTTATTATACGTTCCCCGGCGGCTATGAGGTCGGCGTCGTCGTCGATACGGGTAAGGTCGCGGATATGCGCGTCAAGAATAAGGACTATACGGCGCGCGCGGGCGTGCGTTACGGTGCGACGGCGTATAAGATTCGCACGACGTTCGGCGAGAAGCCGCGTGCGTTTCTCGACGGCGGTGTTTGTTACATATACGAGAATCCGAAAGATCCGAGACAGAGGCTCATCCTTGGAGCGGAGCCGACGGACGGCAGTCTCGTCTCGTGGCGTTTGACGAGTCTGCCGCTGACGGAAGCAGAGGCAGATGCTTTGACGGACGAGGAGCGAAGCGACTGGGAGAACATGGATCTCCATGCGCTCACTATGGGCGGCAAGGACATTGATCGGAGCGCACTCGCCGACGATGAAGCGCCGACGCTTCGCTGGAGCGGCGGGAGCGGGAAGGAGAATCCTTGATGCTTCATATCAAGCGCTTGTCCTTGAAGAGCCGCGTCTTTCGCTATCTCGGCATCCTGCTCGGCTGCCTTATCAGCAGCTCGTCGATCAACCTCTTCGTCGTGCCGTCGCATCTTTTGTCGGGCGGCGTCGCGGGCATCGCGATGATCTTTTACTATCTCTTCGCGCTTCCCATCGGCGTGCAGATGTTTCTCTACAATCTGCCGCTTCTCGCGGCGGCGTACAAGACGCTCGGCCGCGACTACACGCTCGACATCGCTTTCGGCACGATCCTTTTTTCCTTTTGCGTTGACGCGACGCGCTTTTTGAACGCCTATGCGCCCGTGCCGGACACGATGCTCGCGGCGATCTTCGGCGGTGTTTTGAACGGCGTCGGCTACGGCATTATCTTTCGCATGAACGGCAGTTCGGGCGGCTTCGACATCGTCGCCGCCATCGTGAAGAAATATTACTCTTTGAATATGGGCAGCGTGATCTTCGCGTTTAACTGCGTCATCATGCTCGTCGCCGCCGCACTCTTCGGCATCATGCCCGCGCTCTATACACTCGTCTGCATGTTCATGAACTCTGCCGTGACGGACAGGGTCGTCGCGGGGTTCAACAGCCGCAAGGTCGTGCTCATCATCTCCGACCATGTGCAGCCGATTTCGGAGGCGATCATCTGCGAGGTCGGGCGCGGCGTGACGTTTCTGCACGGACAGGGCGCTTTTACGCGCAAGGAGCGCAACGTGCTCTTTCTCGTTTGCTCACTCACGCAGATCAGCAAGGTCAAGCTCATCGCCAATCTCATCGACAAGAACGCTTTCATGATCGTGCTTTCGGCGAACGAGGTCATGGGCAGGGGTTTTACGATGCCTGGGATGCACTTGAAGGCGATGCTCAAGGAGCGCAGCAAGAGGATTTTTTGACTTATGCGCGATTGTCTGTTAGAATCATAAGATAGGTTATTTCGCAGTTTTTGGGAAACGGTTTGACGTTTCCTTTCTATTTTATCCTGCGCTGAAAGGTGTGGGCACGAGGAGTGATACGGGTTGCTCGGATTCATCAAGCGATTCTTGGGAGATAACAACGAAAAGGAAATCAAGCGTATGCGCGGCATCGTCGACGTCATCAACGGTCACGAAAAGGCGCTCGAAAGCCTCAGTGACGATGCGCTTGCAGGCCATACGGGAAAGTTCAAGGAGCGTCTCGCAAACGGCGAGAGTCTTGACGATATGCTTCCCGAGGCGTTTGCCGTCGTGCGCGAGGCGTCGAGGCGCGTCCTTGGCATGCGTCATTTCGACGTGCAGATGATCGGCGGTATCTGCCTGCACGAGGGCAAGATCGCCGAGATGCGCACGGGCGAGGGCAAGACGCTCGTCGCGACGCTGCCCGTCTACCTCAACGCGCTCGAAGGCAAGGGCGTACACATGGTCACGGTCAACGACTACCTCGCACGCCGCGACAGTGAGTGGATGGGACGCGTTTATCGCTTCTTGGGGCTGTCGGTCGGTCTCATTGCGCACGATATGGACTTCCCTGAGAGAAAGCTCGCCTATGCGTCTGACGTCACATTCGGCACAAACAATGAGTTCGGCTTCGACTATCTGCGCGACAACATGGTGATTCATCCGCAGCAGATGGTGCAGCGTGATCTTCATTATGCCATCGTCGATGAGGTGGACTCGATCCTCGTCGATGAAGCGAGAACGCCGCTCATCATCTCGGGTCCCGGGCAGAAGTCGACGGACATGTACGCTGTCATGGCGCGCGCCGTCGCCCAGCTCAAGGAAGGCGAGGACTATAAGCTCGATGAGAAGCAAAAGACCGTCGCGCCGTCCGATGAAGCCGTCCTCAAGGTGGAGCGCATCGTCGGTATCAAGAACCTATACGCGCCCGAGAATCTGGAGCTTTCGCACTGCTTCACGGCGGCTCTGCGAGCCAAGGCGCTGATGAAGCGCGACCGCGACTACGTCGTGCGTGACGATGAGATCGTCATCGTCGATGAGTTCACGGGTCGTCTCATGGTCGGCCGCCGTTACTCGGACGGTCTGCATCAGGCGATCGAGGCGAAGGAGGGCGTGAAGATTCAGCGCGAGAGCCAGACGCTCGCGTCGATCACGTTCCAGAACTATTTCCGCATGTACGACAAGCTCGGCGGCATGACGGGCACGGCGAAGACTGAGGAGGACGAGTTCCTCAAGATCTACAAGCTGCCCGTCGTCGTCGTGCCGACGAACCGCCCCGTGCAGCGCATCGACGAGCCGGACGCCATCTACAAGACGAAGCGTGCGAAATACCGCGCCGTCGGCAGGGCAGTCGAGGAGATTCATAAGACGGGGCAGCCGATCCTCATCGGCACGACGTCGATCACGCAGTCGGAAGAACTCAGCGCGATCTTGAAGAAGCACGGGGTCGAGCACAATGTCCTGAATGCCAAGTACCACGAGAAGGAAGCGGAGATCATCAAGGACGCGGGACAGAAGGGCGCCGTGACCATCGCGACGAATATGGCGGGACGCGGCACGGACATCCAGCTCGGCGACGGCGTGCAGGATCTTGGCGGTCTCTATATCCTCGGCACGGAGCGTCATGAGTCGCGGCGCATCGACAACCAGCTGCGCGGCCGCGCCGGTCGCCAGGGCGACCGTGGCACGTCGAAGTTCTACCTGTCGCTGGAGGACGATCTGCTGCGCCTTTTCGCGTCGGACAATATCGCGTCGATCATGGATCGTCTCGGCATGGACGAGGACGATCCGATCGAGCACAAGCTGATTACGCGCTCGATCGAGCGTGCGCAGAAGAAGGTCGAAGCGAGGAACTTCGATATAAGAAAGCACGTCCTTGAGTACGACGACGTCATGAATCAGCAGCGCGAGGTCATCTACAAGGAGCGCCGCAAGATCCTGAAGGGCGAGGATCTCAAGGAAAATATTTTCTTCATGCTCGACAAGATCATCGAGAGCCAGATGGATCAATATGCGAACGCGAAGCTCTATCCCGAGGAATGGACGCTCGACGGGCTGGTCGAGGACGCGGAGAAGATCTACGCGCCCGAGGGCAAGCTCAAGAAGGAAGAGCTGGAGGCGATGAGCCGCGACGAGTTGGAAGAAACGCTCAGAAAGACGGCGCACGAAGCATACGCGGCGCGTGAACAGCTCTTCGGCGAAGAGAATATGCGCGAGCTGGAAAAGGTCGTCATGCTGCGCGTCGTTGACAATCACTGGATGGAGCATCTCGACCGCATGGACATGCTGCGCGAGGGCATCAATCTGCGCGCTTACGGGCAGCGGAATCCGCTCGTCGAGTACAAGATCGAAGCGCTCGATATGTTTGAAGCGATGGAAGCCTCGATTCAAAACGATATCGCGAAGCTCATGTACCGCGTGAGCATCGTGACGCAGGAGCAACAGCAGCTCCAAGACCGTCTGCAGACGGCGCGCGCCTCGCACGGCGGCGAATCCGACGCCGCCGAGGCGAAGAAGCAGCCCGCACGCAACAAGAGCGACGTCGGACGCAACGATCCGTGCCCGTGCGGCAGCGGCAAGAAGTACAAGAACTGCTGCGGCAGAAATCAATAGTGTGGGAAAAGGCAGGCGAGCCGCAAGATAGCCTGCCTTTTTTACAGTTGCTGGGAATATTTTTTAATTAAAGGCTTAACAATTTGAAAAACCATTCGATAAAAAGGCGAAGGATTTGTTTCCTTAGTATGTCGAATTATTAGTGGTCTACTTGATTGGAATGGGAAGAGAGAATTATGGAGAGCGTTTCAATTAGTAATGCGGCTCGTAATGCAGTAGATGCATCAACGCGAGCCAAGGAAGTATCAGTGACATCAGAAGTCGCATCAACGGTATCTGATGAAACATCGTCCGAGCCTGCGTATCAGATCAGTTTGTCTAGCGAAAGTTTAGTACTGAGTGCGAGTTCGAATGTAAATAATCAAGATGTATCGGCTACAATTAGAAATACGATAGGGTATATTTTTCAGGCTAGGGATATAGCAAAAGGATTACTGAATAATTACGATTATAACACCAGTAACGATAATGCTGTCGATGTGCATGATATAAGGAATAATGTAAACCAGGCTTGGGGTGGTGGGTATCCGACGAATACGCCAGATACATGGGCGGCTCATGCCAAGTATGAGTATGGCAGGCGTATTGTTATTGATGGTCCTGAGAATTTGCGAAATGCAATGACAGATGTGTTTAATGATTTGAGATTTGGTTCAAAAGATGAAGTTCGCGATGCGTATAGTACGCTTAACCATGCCTGTGTTATAATGGAACTGTATATGTGATGGGGGGCAATATGATGAAGATAGAGCGAAGCCCTTGGGTGCAGGGGCAGGGAAGCTACGGTTACAGCGCACGGCAGCCGCAGCAGGCGATGAAGCACGCAGCGGTGCATCTGGGGGTGGCGGCAGAGGTTCTGCTTAGCCCGGCGGCACGCGAGAAGAGCAGGGCGGCGCAAGAGCCGTCCAAACTGTTGGAGCGCAGCGGCGAAGCCACAGGTGCGCGGGCGGAGCTGGAGAAGCTGGACGACAGGAAAGAGACCGTACAGTCGATGAAAAATCGCTTGGGTGAAATAGAGAAGAGCCTTGCGGAGGAAAACCTTTCCGAGGACGACAAGCTCGCCATGAAAAAGGAGCAGGAGCAGCTGAAAAGCGAGGTCATCGCGCTTTCGCCCGAGGACAAGCTCTCGTCGCTTTACGAGCTTAAGCGGACGCTGGAAAAGCGTGCGGCAGAGGCGGAGGGGGTGGCGGTCGGCGAGACGCCGCGCTCCATGGATGCGTTCGATATGGAAGCGTTGCGCATGGTGGATGACTTGATAGGAGATGCCAAGGACGAGGTCAAGGCGGGGTCCGTCAAGGAGAAGGAGCTGCGCCAGACAGCAGGCAAAGAAGAAGCGGAGCAGGATGTTGCGAAGATGAAGGAGCAGGCAAAGGACGAGACGAAGGCGGGAACAGCTCCGATACAGCAGCAAGACAGCGCGTCTGTCGTCTTCGCCTCGACGAAGGGCATTCTGCTGACCAAAGAGCAGGTCGCTGCTGCCACGCGGAAGGTACAGGCGAGAGCCGAAACGGTCGGCGCGAGCGTGGCCTCGCGATAGATATGGTTCGTTTGGCATGGTTGGCAGGTTTGCCGCCGCTTAGCCGCCCCCTTGGGGGCGGTTTCTTTTTGACGTATGGTGGATAATCTGCTACAATTAGGCAAGGTATTGCTAAAAGACAAATATAAATACCCGCAGGGGCGGGGCTTGCCCTTCCGGGCAGCTTTTTGAAGGATGTGACAAGATGCTCGAAGATTGGAAGCCGGA
>NZ_JBQNBV010000013.1:0-25802 GCF_052169755.1 Selenomonas sp.
CAAACGCATTGAATGCAAACGACAGCGCGGCAATCAATGCCAATTTCGTTAAGAATTTCACTTTGATTTTCCTCCTAAAGTTAAATATTTCATCCATTCCTTTTCTTTGAATCCGACCAATATGCACTTTCCTAAGAATCTCTCATGTTCACATAGCCGGTTTTCTTGCATTCCATACCTTCGGGAAGAAGGAATGCCCCTTGTTCCAAAAAAACTGGGAGCAGACCGGTCCGCGCTATTACGACAGACAAAACCTCGTAGATGAGTTTTTTGTTCAGTATATTTTTCATCTTGTCTTTATTCGACACCCGCCAGTCAACTCCTGCTAGGCGCCGTAAAGCCTCACCGGATAAGGAGCGAGCATCCTCGTCCGAAAAACGAGCATCCCTTATGCAACTCGGCGGGAAAATTAAATTGTATCATTTTCATGGGTTTTGGATGGCGCGTATTCTCTTTGAGGATATGCGCCTTATTTTTTAGCTCTGACTTCTTGGGCATCGTTTCTTATGTTATAATAAAAGCAAGGGTGAAGGTTTATTGGGTTCAAAGAAATAATGGGCTATGCTGGGGTAGGAATGTTTCGTATGCATAAGCGAAGCTCTATGAAAATTTAAACATATATGGAAATTTGAGAGTATTAATATGAAATTTGAATCCGAAATGTAAGGAGGTGTTGTTTTATGGCGGCTGTTCGTGTGAACGTAAATCCCGAGGTTTTGATGTGGGCGGTTGATTACAGTCAAAAAGGCATGGAAGCCTTTGAAAAAAAGTTCACGATGTTCCCACGGTGGTTAGATCAAAGTGAACAGCCTACAGTTAAGCAATTAGAGGATATGGCGAGATTTGCCTATGTCCCTTTTGGCTATCTCATGCTGTCTGAAAAACCGGATATCAAAATTAGGAAGATTGAGGATTTCCGCACAAGCCATAACTGTGGGTTTCATACATCTGGTGAATATAGTGCAGAGCTGCGTGACACGATCATTGACATTCGTAGGCGGCAAGAATGGCTGCGCGAATATAAAGAAGAACAAGAGTACGCTCCGATACCTTTTATTGGGAGCATACATACCGATCTGATAGATGAGGCGGTTGTTGAAAAAATTTGCAAAGAATTGAGACTCCCTGTCGATTGGAGAGATCGCATTGACAGCAAGCAGGCGGCGTTCCATTATTTCCTAGATATTATTGAATCCAAAGGTGTAGTAGTTTTTGTTAACGGAATTGTGGGGAACAACACGCACAGGAAGTTACGCGTTGAAGAATTTAGAGGATTTGCTTTATCTGATAAACTGGCTCCGGTAATATTTATCAACGGAAGTGATGCCCCGGCAGCAAGGCTTTTCACCTTGCTGCACGAGTTGGTTCATCTTTTTTTAGGACAAGATGGGTTGGATGACCATACGGAACCTTTTTGCAATCGCATTTCCGCTAAAATTTTAGTTCCACCTGCATTATTCCATGAGCAATGGCATAAGAATCCGGAGGACTTCGATGCATTGGAGAAATTTTTCAAGGTTAGTCAGTTGGTTCTTTATCGCATGGCGCTTTCTTTGGAGAAAATCAACGATGAAGAATATGCCCGTTGGATCGCTTTGTATAACAAAAAACATCAGGGAAAAAAGAAAAGCGCTGGCGGGAACTTTTATAATGTAGTACCTTACCGAGCAGGCAGGAGTTTTTGTCGATATGTTCGAGAAGCGTTGCATGAGGGGCGCATGTCTTATCGTGAGGCGTATCAGCTTTTGGGCGTCAGAGGAAGTACTTTTGAGAATGTGATGAAATCCACAGAAGGGAGGGGGTAGCATGGCATATATTTTAGATACCAACACGTTTATCACAGCAAAGAATCAGTACTATGCTTATGATATCGTTCCCTCTTTCTGGTCATGTCTGCTGCAAGAATTTCAAAAAAGTAACGTCAAGACGATCGATGCGGTTGAAAGTGAAATCATGCAAGGACATGATGATCTGGCATCATGGTTTCAAGAAAATGTAATGGATGGCATCTCAGGAAGTGGAGAGCGGTACATATTGCCTTCAAAAGAAAATCAGAGCGTGGTGAATTGCTATCGGACTGTTGCTGATCTTGTAAAGACGAACCCTCAATATCAAGAGGGACATAAAAATTCTTTTTTATCCGTTGCCGATCCGTGGTTGATTGCTGCCGCTAAAGTTGGAGAGCATACAGTGGTTACTTTAGAGGTTTTGCCTGCGTCAAATACAAAAAAAGTAAAAATCCCGGATATTTGTCTCCAAATGGGAGTGCCGTTCCTCAATTTGTTTGAGATGATGCGAAAGCTGCAAATAAGCATCTAAGAAATGTGGATTATGGCATAGAGCATATCGAACTTGTGCGCTCGACCCATCTTGCCAAAACGCCGTTCTTATGGTATCCTTTTGTCGACAAAGGCGATGAGGAAGAGGAGTACGCTGCAAGCGCCGCTTCAGAGAGGGGATGGTCGGTGAGAATCCCTGCGGCGGGCGGCGGAAGGTCGCTTCGGAGCTTTCGGGCTGAAGCCGGCGGCGCATTTTGCTGTTCGGTGCGTAGGCGCGGGCGCGGCGGCGGCGTTATGCCTTGGAGCTGCAGGGTGTCTCTCCCTGCGGGAAGTTAGGTGGTACCACGGAAGCAGGCTCTTCCGTCCTTTCGGACGGGGGAGCTTTATTTTTTTGTTTGCTGGAAGCTTCATGCGGGCTGCGGGGATTTTGCCTTGCGGCAGTCTGTGCTTTCGGCAGGGGACTTTCGCGTCAATACGACATGTATGGAGGGTTTTTCATGGCAAAGGATAATATCCCGAAGGTTTATGAGCCGCAGTCGTTTGAGAAGAAATGGTATGAGTTCTGGGAGAAGAACGATCTCTTCCATGCTGAACCCGAGGAGGGCAAGAAGCCGTTTTCCATCGTGATCCCGCCGCCCAATGTGACGGGGCAGCTGCACATGGGGCACGCGCTCGACGAAACCTTGCAGGACATCTTGATCCGCTGGCGGCGTATGCAGGGCTACAATACTCTCTGGATGCCGGGTTGCGACCATGCGGGCATCGCGACGCAGGCGAAGGTGGAGGCGGCGCTTCGCGAAGAAGGGACGAATCGCTACGAACTCGGACGCGAGAAGTTTACGGAGCGCGTCTGGCAGTGGAAAGAGGAGTACGGCAGCCGCATCATGTATCAGCTGAGAACGCTCGGCTCTTCGTGCGACTGGGCGCGCGAGCGCTTCACGATGGACGAGGGCTGCTCGCGCGCTGTGCGCGAGGTGTTTGTGCGTCTCTATGAGCAGGGGCTGATCTATCAGGGCACGCGCATCACGAACTGGTGCCCGTCGTGCAATACGGCGCTTTCGGATATCGAGGTCGAGCACGAGACGGAAGCGGGTCACCTCTGGCATCTGCGCTATGCTTTCGAGGACGGCGAGGGCTATGTCGAGATCGCGACGACGCGCCCGGAGACGATGTTTGGCGATACGGGAATCGCCGTGCATCCCGATGATGCACGTTACAAGGAGCTCGTCGGCAGAAACGTCATCCTGCCCATCGTCAACCGCCCGATTCCCATATTTGCCGACGAGTACGTTGATCCCGCCTTCGGTACGGGTGCGGTCAAGGTCACGCCTGCGCACGATCCGAACGACTTCGAGATGGGGGGGCGCCATGATCTGCCGCAGGTGCGTGTCATAGAAAATGATGGCACGATGTCGGAAGGTCTCGGAAAGTACGCGGGACTTGATCGCTACGAGTGCCGCAAGATGCTCGTCAAAGACCTCGAAGAGGCGGGCGTTCTCGTCTCTACGGAGGAGCATGAGCACGCCGTCGGTCACTGCTCGCGCTGCCATACGACGGTCGAACCGCTCGTCTCCAAGCAGTGGTTCGTAAAGATGGAGAGCCTCGCGAAGCCCGCGATTGAGGCGGTGCAGGATGGAAAGATACGGTTTGTTCCCGAGCGCTTCACGAAGATTTATACGAATTGGCTCGAAAACATCCGCGACTGGTGCATCTCGCGCCAGCTCTGGTGGGGACATCGCATCCCCGCGTGGTACTGCGAGGACTGCAAGGAGACGATCGTCTCGCGCGAGGACGTCGAAACTTGCCCCAAGTGCGGCAGTTCGCACGTTCATCAGGACGAGGACGTTTTGGACACATGGTTCAGCTCGGGGCTCAGGCCGTTTTAGACGATGGGCTGGCCCGAGGAGACGCCGGAACTCAAGCAGTTCTACCCGACGAGCGTGCTCGTGACGGGCTATGATATCATCTTCTTCTGGGTCGCACGCATGGTCATGATGGGCTTGGCGTTCGGCAAGGACATTCCTTTTCGCCATGTATTCATCCACGGTCTCGTGCGCGACAGCGAGGGGCGCAAGATGTCGAAGTCGCTCGGCAACGGCATCGATCCCGTCGAGGTCATCGACAAGTACGGTGCGGACACGCTGCGCTTCATGCTCATCACGGGCAATACGCCGGGCAACGATATGCGTTTCTACTGGGAGCGCGTCGAGGCGGCGCGAAATTTCGCGAACAAGCTGTGGAACGCCTCGCGCTTCATGCTCATGAATTTGGAGGACTTCGATGCGGGCTTCACTCCGACGGCGGAGGACTATACGCTCGCCGATCGCTGGATCTTGTCGCGCTGCCAGAAGACGGCGGCGGGTGTGACGGAGAATCTGGAGAAGTTCGAGCTGGGCGAAGCGGGACGCATGATCTACGAGTTTATCTGGAGCGAGTTCTGCGACTGGTACATCGAGCTGGCGAAAGCGCGGCTCTATGACAAGGACGCAGCCGGCGAGTGTTCGAAGAAGACGGCAGAGTACGTCCTTTCCTATGTACTGGAGCGCACGTTGCGCCTGCTGCACCCCTTCATGCCGTTCCTCACGGAGGAAATCTGGCAGCGCGTGCCGCATGAGGGCAGGAGCATCATGGTCGCGCCGTGGGTGAAGGCAGATGAGAGTCTCGTCGATGAGGCGGCGGAGCGCGAGATGGCGAGCATCATGGAAGTGATCGTGCGCATCCGCAACATGCGCGCCGAAGTCGATGCCGCGCCGGGCAAGAAGAGCGATGTCGTTTTGCACTTCACGGATAAGGCGCTCGCGCCCGTATTTGCCGCGCACGCCGCGTACTTCGCCGCGCTCTCTTGGGCGGATCCTCTGACGGTCTTGGAGGACGGCGCGGCGAAGCCCGAGAACGCCATGACGGCGATCGTCGCAGGCGTCGAGATCTACCTGCCTTTGAAGGGACTCATCGACGTCGAGAAGGAAAAGGCGCGTCTTACGAAGGAACTGGCGAACCTCGTCGGCGAGGAGAAGCGCCTCGGCGGCAAGCTCGCGAACGAGGGTTTCGTCAAGAAGGCGCCGCCCGCCGTCGTAGAAAAAGAGCGCGAGAAGCTCGAAGCGGCGAAGGAGAAGAAGAAGGCGGTCGAAGAGCGCCTCGCCTATCTGGCGAAACTCTGAGGAAGGTGGGGAAATGGACTACAAGGAAAGTCTTTCTTACCTCGAAAGCCTCAACGTATTCGGCTCGAAACTCGGGCTTTCGCGCATCGAGCGGCTCGTCGAGCTGCTTGGTCATCCCGAACGGCGCTACGGCACGATTCATGTCACGGGGACGAACGGCAAAGGCTCTGTCAGCGCCATGACGGCGGCGATTTTGACGAAATCGGGGCTAAGGACGGGACTTTACACCTCGCCGCATCTCGTCTCCTACACGGAGCGCTTCGTCATCGACGGCGAGCAGGCGAGCGAGGCAGACTTCGCGGCGGCGATTGCGGCTGCAAAAGAGGCGGCGGACAAGATGCTTGCCGAGGGGCTGGAGCAGCCGACCGAGTTCGAGGTGCTGACAGCGGCGGCGTTCTTCTATTTTGCTCGAAAGCATGTCGACTATGCCATCGTCGAGGTCGGCTTGGGCGGGCTTCTCGACTCGACGAACGTCATCACTCCCGAGGTCGCTGTCGTCACGAACGTCGCGATGGAGCACGCCGACCGCTGCGGCGGCACGCTCGAAGGCGTCGCGCAGCACAAGGCGGGCATCATCAAGGCGGGGGTGCCCGTCGTTACGGCGGCTGAGGGCATGACGCTCGATGTCGTGCGCCGAAAAGCGGAGGAAGAAGGCGCTGACATCTTCGTTCTCGGCGAGGATTTTGCCGTTTTGCCGATGAAGCAGGCGGCAGGCATGATCGAGTTCTCTTCCGAACTGCTCGGCATACGTGCGGCGCATTACGCGCTCGCGCTCGGCGGCGCATATCAGCGGCGAAATGCTGCGCTCGCCGTCATGGCGGCGGAGCTTCTTGCGGGGACGCATCCTTCCATCACGCACGAAAATATTGCCGCCGCTTTGAGGTCGGCTGCATGGCCGGGGCGTTTCGAGCGGTTTACGCTCGACGGCAAGCGTATCATCATTGACGGTGCGCATAATCCGGCGGGCGCGGCGGCTCTTCGAGAGAGCCTTGACGCCGCATTTGCGGATGAGGCGCGTGTGCTGCTCATCGGCATTCTGGAGGACAAGGACTATCGCTCGATGCTCAAGACGCTTCTTCGCGCGGGCGACCGCGTTGTCGTCACGCCGCCGATGTCTCTTCGCGCGGGCGATCCCGAAAATCTCGCGCGCGCTGCGCGTGAGATTACGGCAGATGTTGAGGTCGTCGAGAACGCGCAGGCGGCTCTTGAACGTGCGCTCTCTTTGACGGACGAACGGCACATTCTCTGCGCGGCAGGCTCTTTGTATCTGATTGGGAACTTGCGTTGCCTGCTTTTGGAGAGGGGGGCGCGTCATGACGGCTAAGGACAGCCTGTCGGATTATCTTGCGGGCGGCGTCTACTACGCCATTTTGCTCGAAGCCTTCCTCGTCGCGCTCTCGCCGCCTCTGGCGACGGCGGCGCTTCTTCTCGGCGTCATCTTCTGGTTCGCGCGTCTCGTCGTCGATAAGGAGTGCCGCCGCTTCCGCCGTCTGCCCTACGATGTGCCCGCCGCGCTGTTTGCGCTTTTGGGTGCGGTTTCCGTATTCGTCTCGCCTGATCGCGCGTTCAGTTTCTACAATTATTATAATCTCGTCGGCGTCTATCTTTTGACGTATCTTTTGATCGGACAGAACGTCCAAGCGTCGCAGGATATCCGAAAGATCGTTTACGCGCTCGGGCTCGCGTGCGTGCTCGTCGTGCTTTACGGCTTCTATCAATTCGCTTTCGGCATCGACACGAGTGCGATGAAGTGGGTGGACGGAGACGCTTTCCCTGAACTCAAAAAGCGTGTATTCTCGACGTGGGAGAATCCAAATATCCTCGCGGGATATTTGGATGTCGCCATGTGTTTCGTATTTGCGTTTCTCGTGAAGATGCGCGATCAACGACGGCGCATCGCGCTCGGCGCGGCTCTCGTGCTTCTTGCGGCGTGCCTCGCGATGACGTATGCACGCATGGCGCTTCTCGTCATCGCCTTGATCTTCATTCTTTATGGCATGTTCCGCGATTGGCGCGTTCTCTTGGGCGTCGCCGTCGTCGCGGGCGCACTCGTGCTCCTCGACCCCGCGCTTCTTGACCGCGTGACGTCGGTCTTTACGCGCGTCGACACCTCGTCGGAAATGCGCCTCGCGCTCTGGGAGAGCACGCTCGCCATGATCGGCGATCATCCGTTCTTCGGCATTGGCTGGGGCGCCTACTGGATGGTCTACCCCGAGTATGACTTCTATTTGCAGGGCGCGGATGTGCTCATCGTCCACGCGCACAATATGTATCTGAACTACGCGGCGGAGATCGGCGTCGTCGGCGCCGTATCCTTCCTGTGGTTCTTCTTCGGCACGATGGGGCTTGCTTTCTTCTCGAAGGTACACGACAGCGAGGGCTTCCGCCAAGGGTTGATGCTGGGGATCAGCCTCGCCTTTTTCTCCGTCGCGCTGAACGGTCTGACGGACGACGTGCTCTTCAACATCCCGTCGTCGATGCTCCTGTGGCTGCTCGCGGCGCTCGCCGCCGTCACGGAGTTCGCGGGCAACGAAGAAGATGAAGCCGTCGTTATGGACGAACTTACGGCAAGGAAGCGGCAGAAGCTTCGCGAGCTTCGTCAAAGGGCGGGAAAGGGCGGCGAATCGCCCAAAAATAGCGGCGAAGAGTCCGAAAATTGACTTGACGCTAAAGCGTCGAAGTGGTATTCTTTAGCTTAGGATATAATTGTCGCATAGTAGTACGATAAGCCTCAGTTATCCCGTTTTTCTGCGATAGCGCCAAGCTATCATGCAGAAACGGATGGCGGGCAGTCTCGGCTGCAGCGGCAGTTCATCATTGGAAGCCCTCTTTCTTTCGCTTTCCCCAAGAGGAGCGGATAAAGTAGCGGTTTCCTTAGATTACACAGGCCGGACGGCCTTGTGAGGGAGGATGTATTGAATGATTGACATCTCGGATCGCGTACGCAACAAAGACCTGCAGGCGAGGATCGTGAGCGCGGAGGAAGCGGCAGCTTTCATCAAGCCGGGCATGAGCATCGGCATGAGCGGCTTCACAGCCTCCTCGTACCCGAAGGCCATTCCGCTTGCCTTGGCCGAGCGCATGAAGAAGGAACCCTTCAAGATTGACCTCTGGACGGGCGCTTCGACCGGCCCGGAGCTTGACGACACGCTCGCAGCCGTCCACGGCATCGCCAAGCGTCTGCCGTACCAGACGGACAATATCCTCAGGGGTGAGATCAACGACGGCTCGGTCGACTACCTCGACCTTCATCTGAGCGAGTCCGCGCAGCTCGCGCGCGTCGGCTACCTTGGCAAGCTTGATCTCGCCATCGTCGAAGCCGTCGCTATCACGGAAGAGGGCAACATCATCCCGTCGACATCGCTCGGCAACGCCGCTTCCTATGTGCAGCAGGCGGACATCGTCATCGTCGAGGTCAACACGACGCAGCCGTTGGAGCTTGAGGGAATGCACGACGTCTACGTGCCTCTCGACCCGCCGAATCGTCTGCCGATTCCCATTATAAAGGCGGACGACCGCGTCGGCACGCCGTTCATTCCATGCACGCCGGATAAGATCAAGTACATCGTGCCGTGCGACATCAAGGACGGTACGCGCAACCTCGCGCCGATTGACGAAAACTCGAAGAAGATGTCGCAGTTCACGCTCGACTTCCTCAATGCTGAGATCAAGGCGGGTCGTATGCCGAAAAACCTGCTGCCGCTGCAGTCGGGCGTCGGCAACGTCGCGAACGCCGTCATGGCTGGCTTCGTTGACTCCGATCTCACGGACCTCACGGTCTATACCGAGGTCATTCAGGACGGTATGCTCGATCTCATCGATGCGGGCAAGCTGAACTTCGCTTCGGGCACGGCATTTTCTCCCTCGCCGGCAGGTATGGAGCGCTTCTACAAGGATGTCGCGAAGTACAAGAAGTACCTGCTGCTGCGTCCGCAGGAAATCTCCAACAGCCCGGAAGTCGTCCATCGTCTCGGCGTCATCGCCATGAACACGGCGCTCGAAGTCGATATCTACGGCAACGTGAACTCCACGCACGTTACCGGCACGAAGATGATGAACGGCATCGGCGGCTCTGGCGACTTCGCGAGAAACGCTTTCCTGACGATCTTCTACACGCCTTCGATTGCGAAGGACGGCGCGATCTCGTCCGTTGTACCCATGTGCTCGCACATCGACCACACGGAGCACGACGTCGACGTCATCATCACGGAACAGGGCGTCGCGGATCTGCGCGGTCTTGCACCGAGAAAGCGCGCCTTGGAGATCATCAACAACTGCGTGCATCCCGACTACAAGCCGGTGCTGCTTGACTACTACAATAGAGCCGTAGAGGCCACCAAGCATGCGCACACGCCGCATATCATCAAGGAAGCGCTTTCCTTCCACGAGAAGTTCATCGAAACGAAATCCATGAAGTAAGGCGCCGAAAACATTTTGAACGGATCGGAAATGATTTAGGGAAAAAGAAGCGGCTATAAGCCGTTCGGACCTTCACGGCAAAGACACGCGACGGACGGGCGGATGCGCTGCTCTCCGCATTCCCTGACAGGAGGACAACAATATGAGCAATGAGAAAATCCAGGCCGCGTTGGAAAAGTACGAGGCTGACCTGAAAAAGACCACGGCGAAATTCCCTCTGCGCCCGAACATTCCCGAGCAGGGTCTTTACACGCCGCTTGACGTCGAGGGCGCAAGCTACGACGAGATCGGCATACCGGGCGAATTCCCCTACACGCGTGGCGTGCAGCCTACGATGTATCGCGGCCGCTTCTGGACGATGCGTATGTACGCCGGCTTCTCCACAGCCGAAGAGTCCAACAAGCGTTACCGCATGTTGATTGCGACGGGTGCGTCGGGCCTCTCGTGCGCTTTCGATCTGCCGACGCAGATCGGCTACGACTCCGACGATTCGATTTCTGAAGGAGAAGTCGGCAAGGTCGGCGTGGCGATTGATTCGCTCGCGGACATGGAGACGCTCTTCGACCAGATCGATCTCGGCAAGGTTTCGACGTCCATGACGATCAACGCCCCTGCTTCTGTGCTTCTTGCGATGTATATCGCTGTTGCCGAGAAGCAGGGCGTGCCCGCAGACCAGCTCACGGGCACAATCCAAAACGATATCTTGAAGGAGTATGCGGCTCGCGGTACTTACATCTTCCCGCCGCGTCCGTCCATGCGCCTCATCACCAACATCTTTGCTTACTGCTCGAAGAACGTACCGAAGTGGAACACCATTTCCATCTCGGGCTACCATATCCGCGAAGCCGGCGCTACGGCTGCCCAGGAAATCGCCTTTACGATTTCCGACGGCATCGCCTACGTCAATGCCGCCATCGAGGCGGGACTCAATGTCGACGACTTCGCAGGACGTCTTTCCTTCTTCTGGAACGCGCACAACAACGTGCTCGAAGAAGTCGCGAAGTATCGTGCATCCCGCCGTATTTGGGCGAAGGTCATGCGCGACCGCTTCGGTGCGAAGAAGGATAAGTCCATGAAACTCCGCTTCCATACCCAGACTGCAGGCTCCATGCTCACGGCGCAGCAGCCGGACAACAACATCGTCCGCGTCGCGCTGCAGACGGCGGCAGCCGTCATGGGCGGCACGCAGTCCCTCCACACGAACTCCCGCGACGAAGCGCTCGCGCTTCCGACGGAGGAGTCCGTCTCCATCGCTCTCCATACGCAGCACATCGTTGCGCATGAGAGCGGCCTCGCCGATGTCATCGATCCCTTGGCAGGCTCCTACTATGTAGAGGCCATGACGAACAAGATCGAGAAAGAAGCGATGGAATACATCAAGAAGATCGACGAGATGGGCGGCGCTGTCGCTGCCATCGAGAAGGGCTACATCCAGAAGGAGATCCAGGACAGCGCTTACGCCTGGCAGATGGATGTCGAGTCCGGCGCTCGCGTCATCGTTGGTGTCAACAAGTACCAGAAGGAAAATGAAGAGCCGCCGAAGGATCTCTTGAAGGTCGACGCCTCCGTCGGCGAGAAGCAGAAGAAGCAGCTCGCCGAAGTCAAGGCGAAGCGCGACAACGACGCTGTCAAGTCCGCGCTTGAAGCCCTCAAGAAAGCGTGCGAGGATGAGAACGAAAACCTCATGCCGCACATCCTCACGGCTGTCAAGACGTATGCGACGCTCGGCGAGATCTGCGGCGTTATGCGCAGCGTCTTCGGCGAATACGAGGCTCATACGTCCCTGTAATCAACAGGACTTCTCGGGAAAGCCGCTCGGTTTTCGGGCGGCGTCCTGAGCAAAGTTTTCCTTTTTCTACTTGGATTTGGAGGTAATTTCAAATGGCAAAAATCAGGGTATTGGTAGCAAAACCGGGCTTGGACGGCCACGACCGCGGCGCGAAAGTCGTCGCACGCGCTCTTCGTGATGCAGGCTTTGAAGTCATTTATACAGGTCTTCGCCAGACACCGGAGCAGATTACGGAAGCAGCTCTGCAAGAAGACGTCGATGTCATCGCGATGAGCATCCTCTCGGGCGCTCATCCGCATCTCTTCCCCAAGGTTGTCGAGCTTGTGCGCGGCAAGGGTATGACGGACACGCTGATTATCGGCGGCGGCGTCATTCCCGAGACGGACATTCCCGCTCTCAAAGAGGCGGGCGTTGCCGCCGTCTTTACGCCGGGTACGCCGACGGGCGACATCGTCGATTTCATCAACGAGCATGTGAAGAAGTAGTGCAAAATCATGCAACGGGGCTGGCAGCAGTTCGTCTGCCGCCAGCCTTGCTTTTATCCGTATCATGCGCGAACTTTCGGGAAACTCTGTGTTTTTCGAGAGTTCCTGAAACAATGGTATAGGTGGTGCATTCCGTGGATATAGCCAAGGAACTCCTGCAAGGAAATCGTCTCGCACTGTCAAGAGCCATCACGGCGATTGAAAATGAGGCGGAAAATGCCATCGACATCATGAAGGCTCTGTATCCTCATACGGGGAACGCCTATGTGCTCGGCATCACGGGTCCTCCTGGCGCCGGCAAGAGCACATTGACGGACAAGCTCGCCAATGAATACCGCAAGCAGGGCAAGACGGTCGGCGTCATTGCCATCGACCCGACCAGCCCGTTTTCGGGCGGCGCCATCTTGGGCGACCGCATCCGCATGGCGAGTCTGGCGATGGACGAAGGCGTATTCATCCGCAGCATGGGAACGCGCGGCAGCTTGGGCGGTCTTTCACATAAGACGGCGGACGCCGTCAAGGCGATGGACGCTTTTGGCAAGGACATTATTTTTGTTGAGACCGTCGGCGTCGGACAATCCGAAGTCGATATCGTTCGGGCGGCAGATACGACGATGGTCGTATTGATTCCCGGCATGGGCGATGACATCCAGGCGATCAAGGCAGGCGTTTTGGAGATCGGCGATGTGTTCGCCATCAACAAGGCGGATCTTGACGGCGCGGATCGTCTCGTCAAAGAAATCAACATGATGCTCGATTTGGACGGCGTGATGAAAGACTGGCGTCCGCCCATTGACAAAGTCATAGCAAACCAGCAGATCGGCGTTAAGGAGCTTGTCGCATCGGTCGAGAAGCACCGCGCCTACATCGAGGAGAAGGGAATCCTGGCCGAGCGGCGCACGAAGCGCACGAAGGACGAGATGATCGACATCCTCGAAAGCAATATCGGCTCGTATGTCAAGAGCAAGGTCGTCGATTCGGGCAGGCTCGACGCATTCGTCGCCGACATCAAGGCAGGCAGGACAGATCCCTACACCGTCACGCAGGACATCATGAATCATGTGCTCAAGTGACGGCAGTTGTTTCCATATCACCATTTCAGGAGGTAATTCACATGTTCAAAGTTTTGGGTGTAGACCACATCGGCATTGCGGTCAATGATCTCGACGAGGTCGGCAAGTTCTGGACGGAGCAGATCGGCATCCCCTGCACGGGCAAGGAAGTCGTTGCCGAGCAGAAGGTTGAGACGAGCTTCAACCCGACGCCGAACGGTTCGGAAATCGAGCTTCTTGCAGCGACCGATCCGACGAGCCCGATCGCGAAGTTCATCGAGAAGAACGGCGGCAGAGGCGGCATCCAGCACATCGCTCTTCGCGTTGACAACATCGAGAACGCGATCGCTGACCTCATGGCGAAGGGCGTCAAGATGATTGACGAGAAGCCTCGCTATGGTGCGGGCGGCGCGAAGATCGCTTTTCTCCATCCGAAAGCTACGCACGGCGTCCTCCTCGAAATCTGTGAGCACGAAGACCGCTGAATCCTTGCCGCATAGCCTGCGCCTGTGCGCACGGAATGAGCGGAAGTGAAAGGATCGGGCTTGACCGCTTGGACTTTCATAAGGTACTATATACTAGGAAGATTCGACATAGAGGAGGAAGAGTATGGCAACAGTTCAGGAAAAAATTGCCCTCATGCACGCCAAGAAGGAACATATCCAACAGGGCGGCGGACAGAAGCGCATCGACAAGCAGCATTCGCAGGGCAAGATGACGGCTCGCGAACGCATCGAGAAACTCTTTGATGAGAACACCTTCGTCGAACTCGATATGTTCATGAAGCATCGCTGCACGAACTTCGGTCAAGATCAGAAGGAACTGCCGGGCGAGGGCGTCGTCACGGGCTACGGCACGGTTGACGGCCGCCTTGTCTATGCTTTCGCGCAGGACTTCACGGTCGAGGGCGGTTCCTTGGGCGAGAAGCACGCGCATAAGATCTGGAAGGTCATGGATCTTTCGATGAAGATGGGCGCTCCGTGCATCGGCATCAACGACTCGGGCGGCGCACGTATCCAGGAAGCCGTTGACGCGCTCTCGGGCTATGCGGGCATCTTCTACCGCAATACGGCGGCTTCGGGCGTCGTGCCGCAGATCTCCGTCATCATGGGACCGTGCGCGGGCGGCGCTGTTTACAGCCCGGCGATCACGGACTTCATCTACATGGTCAAGAACACGAGCCAGATGTTCATCACGGGACCTGCTGTCATCAAGTCCGTCACGGCGGAAGAGGTCACGGCGGAAGCCTTGGGCGGCGCCATGACGCATAACTCGGTCTCGGGTGTTGCACATTTCGCGGCGGAGAACGAAGAGGACTGCATCGAGCAGATCCGCTACCTGCTCTCCTTCCTGCCGAGCAACAACATGGACGATGCGCCGATCGTCGATACGGGAGACGATCCGTCTCGTATGGAAGAGTCCTTGAACACGGTCATTCCGGACAATCCGAATGCGCCGTACGATATGAAGGACGTCATCCGCGGCATCGTCGACAACGGCGAATTCTACGAAGTGCATCAGCACTTTGCTACGAACATCATCACCTGTTTCGCACGCTTCGACGGCCGCTCCGTCGGCATCATCGCGAACCAGCCGAACGTCATGGCGGGCTGCCTCGATGTCAACGCTTCGGATAAATCCGCACGCTTCATTCGCTTCTGCGACGCCTTCAATATCCCCCTTGTCAACCTCGTTGATGTTCCGGGCTTCCTGCCGGGCGTCGATCAGGAGCACACGGGCATCATCCGTCACGGCGCGAAGATGCTCTATGCCTACAGCGAAGCGACTGTTCCTAAAGTCACGGTCATCACGCGCAAGGCATACGGCGGCTCCTACATCGCCATGTGCTGCCGCGAACTCGGCGCAGATCAGGTCATGGCATGGCCTTCGGCTGAAATCGCCGTCATGGGTCCTGCGGGCGCTGCGAACATCATCTTCCGCAAGGATCCCGACAAGGATCAAAAGACGGCGGAATATGTCGAAGAGTTTGCTACGCCGTACAAGGCGGCGGAGCGCGGCTACGCCGACATGGTCATCGAGCCGAAGGAAACGCGTCCCTATGTCATCACGGCATTGAACGCTCTCGCCTCGAAGCGTGAAGTCGGGCCGGCGAAGAAGCACGGCAATATTCCGTTGTAATCGGGAGGTTCACTTATGCAAAATGCAAAAGACGTCAAACCTGAGGTCGCTGCGGTCATCGCTGCAGCCGTCCAGATGATGGTTGGCAATAAAGTCGTTGCCGTCAAGATCAAGCGCAACGACGCATGGGCAATGGCGGGTCGCCAGAGCATCCATTAAGAAAGACGTAAGCGAAAACAAATTGAAGACTTGGAGGAATTTACAATGAAAAAGTTCAACATCAAGGTCAATGGCACGAGCTACGAAGTCGAGGTCGAGGAAGAGAAGGTCGCAGGCGCGGCGCCTGCGCCGAAGGCTGCCGCTCCCGCCGCTCCGAAGGCCGCTGCTCCGGCTGCTCCTGCCGCTCCTGCCAAGGCAGCTGTTTCCGCTGGCGCCGGCGAAGCTTCCGTCAACGCCCCGATGCCGGGCAAGATCGTCAAGGTTCTCGTTTCCGAAGGTCAGCAGGTCAACTCGGGCGACGTCCTTCTGATTCTCGAAGCCATGAAGATGCAGAACGAAATCGCTGCAACGCAGGCCGGCACGGTCAAGGCGATCAATGTCGCCGCTGGTCAGAGCGTCAAGGTCGGCGATCCGCTGGTCATTGTCGGCTAAGCTGTAAGCATAGCTTTTTGTCGAGTGTTTTGAATGCCTCCGATTGGATCTATCTGATCGGAGGCATTTTTGCGCTATGCCGTTTCATGGAAGGAGAAATGGATGTCATATACAAACTTCCAAGTCGGAGAAAAATTCCCTTTGCCTATAAAGCAGCAAGGAGAGGGCGGTCTTTTTCAAGTCGATGTAAACGGCGCGATGTTCATTTTGCAGCTCATAAAGAGCGACGTCGTCGCCGTCGAGGCGTTTCGCACGGGGGAGATGGAGCTGGCGCTTTATGAGGATGCGGGCGTCTTGTTCCTGCTTTATCAGGTTTTGGGCATCTTCAAAGAGGGTTGGGGTGATGCGCCGCTTTCTTTCGGCGGACTTTCTAAAGAGCAGATGCCGTCGGAGCAGTCCCTTGCGGCTGAAACGATGCACCTTTATCTCGTCGATGCGCGTCTTTCGCTTCTGCTTGCCCAGAGAGAGGAGAAGATGCCCGCATCCTTTGCCGCGCTGCTGCGCCGCCATGCGCTTGCGGCAAAGGATACGCCGCTCGCTCCCGCTGCTTTTGCCGCGCGTGTGCAGGAGATCTGGCAGCGCATGAGTCCGGCGGCGATGCGGGAAAAAGCCGCCGCCGTCTGGAAGATACCGCTCGCGCTCAAGCGTGCGCCGATCCATTGAGGAGGGGTGTGCGATGAAGCCGAAAATCTTCCTGTTGACGACGGGCGGTACGATTGCGGGGGCGGCGGCAAAGAGCGATGCGCTCACGGGCTATCGTGCGGGTGCAGTCGGGGCGGCAGAGCTTCTCGCGGCTGTGCCGGCGCTTTCTGAAGTCGCTCGGATTGCGAGCGAAGAGATCGCGGCGATCGACAGTAAGGACATGACGGAAGCGATCTGGCTGCGTCTTGCCGCACGCGTCGAGGCGGTGCTGGATGCGGGGGCGGCTGGCGTCGTCATTACGCATGGGACGGATACCCTTGAGGAAACGGCGTACTTTTTGCATCTGACGGTCAAGAGTGAAAAGCCTGTCGTTCTGACGGGAGCGATGCGCCCCGCGACGGCGCTTTCCGCCGACGGTCCGCTGAATATTTTCGATGCCGTGCGCCTTGCGGCAAGCCCTGCGGCGCATGGTCAAGGCGTGCTCGTCACGCTGAACGGCGATATTCACAGTGCGCGTGACATGGAGAAGGTGCATACGACGGCGGTGCAGGCGTTCGCCTCGCCCGACGTCGGTGTGCTCGGGCGCATGGAGGAGGGCGCGCCGCGCTTCCGGCGCCGCGTGCTCACGCGCCATACGGCAGCGAGTGAGTTTGATCTTGCGGGTGTGACGGAATTGCCGTATGTACCGATCCTTTACGGGCACGCAGGTGCGGACGATCGGCTTGCCGCCGCCGCTGTCCGCGGTGGCGCGGCGGGAATTGTCCATGCGGGCGCAGGCAACGGCAGCATAGCAAAAGCCGTCTTGCCGACGCTTGCCGCTGCTGCGGCAGCCGGACTTCCCGTCGTGCGTGCGAGCCGCACGGGGGCGGGGGCGGTGCTTTTCGCTGAAGATGCCTACCGTATGGCGGGCTTTATCGACGCCGACACGCTGCCCCCTGCTAAAGCGCGCATTCTCCTTGCACTCGCGCTCCTAAAAACAAGGGAACGTGCAGAGGTTCAGCGCATGTTCCATGAATATTGACCGGGAAGGGCGCTGTTTTTGAAACGACTGCGGCTTTTCATGGAGCGATCTTTGCAGGACAGGTCGATGAAGAAGTCTTGTCCATACCACTGGAATAACTTTTCGTGATAGGGTATAATAGATGAAAGTTCATGTATGATCGGTGTGCCGTTTGAAGGGAGAGTTCCATGAAGGCTTATGTGTTGAAGATTGTTCTGCGCGGACAGTCGTCGGATGTTTGGCGGCGTGTGTTGGTGCCGGAAGAGCTGACGTTTTCACAGCTTGCGCTCGTGTTTAATCTGGCGATGGGCTGGGAGAGGGAAACGGAGTACTCCTTTCTGCTGCCGCATAAGAAAATGGTCATCACCGAACTGCCGGAGGGGCAGTCGCCGAACGAGAGATTGTTGGAAGCTCCCGAGGTGTATATTCGCCGCTATTTAGAGCGTGCAGGTGCGTTTCTCTACGTTTATGCCAATCGACGAGAGATGCGCTTTGATGTGCAGCGTGAAGAGATCGTCGATCCGTGGACGGGCAGGGAGCCAAAGGTACTCGAATGGAGCGGTGCGATTTTCGCCGCCGATCTGCTCTCGGATGCGGCGGCAGCGGCGAGAAGCGAGGCCGACTATGATGTGGATGCGGTCAATGAAAAACTTGCTCTTTGGTGCCGCCTCAATCGGCGCAGCTATGAGCAGCGCACCTTGGCGATGCTTTACGATGATATGGAAGCGGGCAAGTACGGCTTTTTTGCGCGTATGCCCAAGGAACTTTCCATCACAGGCGCGTATTCGCCCGAGGAGAGAAGCGCGTTTCTCTCCGTGGTCATGCACCGGGGGCTGCAAAAATCGAAGGATGAGGAGCGCGTGCCGCCGACGCTGCGCGATATGTTTGCAGGGTTTGCCAAGGACGAGCTTCTTTCGATTGCTGAGCAAAAGGGCGTCGAAGTGCGTCACGGCATGAGAAAGAAGGATGTCATCGAGCTGTTGACGAAAAAGATGCTCGACCCTTGTGTTCTGGAGAATTACGTTCTGTGCCTGAGCGATGAGGAAATCCTTTCTCTGCAAAAATTGCTTGCCGATCCCGACGTATTTGAAGAGGAGCCGCACGATACCCTTGAAGTCCTCTCTACGGCAGGCTATATCGCGGAAACCCCGGAACTCGTCATCGTCATTGCGCGGGATGTGGCAGAGATGCTCATTCCTTTTGCGGCGGATATGAGTGAAGCTTTCTATGAGAAACGCCGCCGCCGTCTATGGCTGATGAACGCGATCCTCACGGCGAATGTTCTCTACAGTGTGACGCCGCTCGATGTCTTGTGCCGTGTTTATAACCAAGGCGGCATCGATACGCTGCAGCCGGAAGAACTCAAGCGGGAGATCGAAAAGATTCCGCCCGAGTTCGTTGAGGGCTACTGGCGGCGCGGCGACGTCTTTATCTCTGAGGGGCTTGAGGAAGAAGAGATTCAGGTCATCTTAGAATCACAGGGCGACGGCGATTATTATATTCCCGGCACGGAGGAGATACCGCTCTTCGCGCAGGGGCTTGCCCTTTCCGATCCGGACGATGAAAAAGCGACGGCGCGCTTCTTTCATCAGACGCTTTCCTACGACGATGAGGAAACGGTGGAAATCATGCGGCGCATCCATTGGACTTTTCTCGCCGGTGCGCCCGTTTCTTTCGTGCGCGATATGCTCAAAGACGACGGCTATTTCGACGCCTTGACGAAAGAACAGGACGTCATGCTGCGCCGACTGTTGAATCGCCTGCACGACGGTACGCGCTCGGTTGCGAACCGCGGCTTTACGACGAATGAGATCAAGGAACAGCGGCAGGCGGCGCAGAAGAAAAAGGAGGAGCGCAGGAAAGCGGCGCGATCGAAGGTCGTTTTTTTGAGGGACAGGAACAAGGAGAAATCACATTGAGCAATTTGGACGTAGGTATCGTAGGTCTGCCGAATGTCGGCAAGAGCACACTTTTCAATGCGATCACGAAAGCGGGTGCGGAGGCGGCGAATTATCCTTTCTGCACGATTGAGCCGAATGTCGGCGTCGTCGATGTACCCGATGCACGTCTTTCTGTGCTGCATGAGATGTATCAGTCGAAAAAGACGACGCCGGCTTCCGTGCGTTTCGTTGATATCGCCGGTCTTGTCGCAGGCGCATCGAAGGGCGAGGGTCTTGGCAACAAGTTTTTGGAGCATATCCGCCAAGTTGACGCCATCGCGCATGTCGTGCGCTGCTTCGAGGATACGAATATCACGCACGTCGCGGCGACGATCGATCCCGTGCGCGACATCGAAACGATCCTGACGGAGCTTTGCCTTGCCGATCTTGAGGTCTTGGAAAAGCGCATCATGAAGCTCGCCAAGCTCGCCAAAAGCGGCAGCAAGGAAGCGAAGGCAGAGGATGAGGTGCTGCGCCGCATCAAGGCGGTTTTGGAAGAAGGAAAGTCGGCGCGCAGCCTCGATCTCACCGACGATGAACTCGATCTCATCAAGGAGATGAACTTCCTTACGCTGAAGCCGATGCTTTATGTTGCCAATGTCTCCGAGGATGAAGCGGCAAAGGACGGCGAAGGCAATCCGCACGTTGCTCGTGTGCGCGACTATGCGGCGAAGGAAGGATCTGAGGTCGTCGTCGTCTCCGCGCGTGTCGAGTCGGAGATCGCCGAGCTTGATGCAAGTGACGCCAAGGCGTTTCTCGAAGAGCTGGGGCTTTCGGAGAGCGGCTTGGATCGGCTCATCAAGGCGGCGTTTGAGTTGTTGGGGCTTCTGACGTTTCTGACGGCAGGTCCCGATGAGTGCCGCGCATGGACGATTGTCTCCGGCACGACGGCGCCCAAGGCGGCGGGCAAGATTCATTCGGATATTGAGCGCGGCTTCATCCGCGCGGAGATCGTCAACTACGATGATCTCGTCGCCGCCGGCAGCACGGCGGCGGCGCGTGAAAAAGGGCAGGTGCGCCTTGAGGGCAAGGATTATGTGATGCAGGACGGCGATGTGACGTATTTCCGATTCAACGTGTGAGGAGGCGGCTCTCATGAAGGTGCAGCGGCGGATCTTTTCGGCAGTCTTGCTCACGTCTTTTATGGGGCCTTTTCTCGGCAGCTGCATCAACATCGCTATTCCTGCGATCGCGTTGGAATTTTCATGTCCGGCGACGGATCTTTCTTGGCTTGCGACCGCTTTTCTCCTTGGTGCAGTCGCTTTCGTGCTGCCGTTCGGGCGGCTGGCGGACATCTTCGGTCGATGTCGCATCTATGGCGTCGGCACGGCGGCGATGGCGGTCGTTTCCTTCGTCGCAGCGTTTTCGCCGACGGTTTCGTTCCTCATCGCCATGCGTGCGCTGCAAGGGCTTGCTCTGGGACTTGTCTTTTCGAGCGGCATGGCGCTCCTCGTGGCGGCGCATCCGGCGAAGGAGCGCGGGCGTGTCATCGGCTACTCCGCCGCCGCGACTTATATCGGGCTGTCTTTGGGGCCTGTGATCGGCGGTCTTGTCACACAGTATCTCGGCTGGCGGCTCCTCTTTCTCTTGGCGGCGGCTGTCATTCTGGCGAGCAGTTTGCTCGTGTGCGCCGTCCGAACCGATTGGTACGGTGAGCGCGGCGGCGGCTTTGATGTGTCCGGCGCGGTTTTCTATACGGCGGCGAGCACGCTGACGCTTTACGGACTTTCTGTATTTGCGGATGCGTCTTGGACGCGCGTTTTGCTGCTCATCGGGCTTGTATTTTTTGCACTCTTTTTGTGGCAGGAGAGGCGGGCGAAAATGCCGCTTCTGCAGCTTTCGCTCTTTCAAAACACCGTCTTTGCCATGAGTAATCTCGCATCGTTTTTGAACTACAGCGCGACGTATGCGATCAGCTTTTTGCTCTCGCTGTACTTGCAGCTCGTGCGCGGTCTTGACGCTTCGACGGCGGGGGTCGTCATGCTCTTGCAGCCGTTGACGATGGCGGTTCTCTCACCGGTTGCAGGAGGGTTGTCGGATAAGTATGAGCCGCGCCTCGTTGCGACTTTCGGCATGGCTTTGACGGCGACGGGCGTCTTCTGCTATTCGCTGCTCGACGCAGATACGCCTCTATCGCTCGTCGCGGCGAACTGCGTGCTTGTCGGCGTGGGGTTCGGCTTCTTCTCGCCGGCGAACAATAATGCGATCATGGGCGCGGTATCGAAAAAGCTCTATGGCGTGGCGTCTTCTATGGTCGCTGTCATGCGCCTTTCGGGGCAGGCGGTGAGCATGGCAGTCGTGACGGTGCTGCTCGCGCAGGCGGCGCTTCATGAGGCAGCGGATTGGACGGCGGAACTTGCAGCAGCGATACGGCTGATTTTCGCGTATTTGACCGTCTCCTGCGTTTTTGGCGTATTCGCTTCGCTTGCACGCGGCAAGAGAAAGCCTGCCGAAGAAGATGGGCGGGCGTAAAAAGATGAGAGGAGTGCTGTCATGCAGCGCTATGAAATCGGTGACATCGTGCGCATGAAAAAGAGGCACCCGTGCGGCAGCGATCGTTGGCGCGTTTTGCGCACGGGTACGGATTTTGCGCTCAAATGCGAGGGATGCGGTCGCTTCGTGCAGATTGGGCGCGAGAAGTTCCTGCGTCTCGTGCGTGCGATTGAGGAGAAGCATACGACTGGCGTTTGCCAAGCGGACGGATGATGCTGCATCTGCGTTAGGAAGGGAGACGGTGAACATGGAAAAGGCTAAGAAGGAGCCGATGGGCTTTTTTTCCGTTGTCATGCCGCCAGTCTCAACGGCAGAAAAGAAGCTGATTGCCATTGGCGCTTCGACGGGTGGTACGGAAGCGATCGCCACGATATTGAAGGAGCTTTCACCGCCGCTGCCCCCCATCGTCATTGTGCAGCATATACCGCCGGTGTTCAGCAATCATTTTGCCCATCGGCTCAATGCCATATCGAAGCTCACGGTCAAGGAAGCCGAGGACGGCGAAGCGATCAAGCCCTCGACCGCTTATGTGGCGCCGGGCGGGCGGCACATGAAGCTCGAACGGCGTGCGGGCAGGATCGTTGTCGCCTGTATGCAGGGGGATCCCGTGAACTGGGTGCGTCCTTCGGCAGACGTTCTCTTTTTCTCCGTCGCCGAGCTCATCGGCGATGCGGCGCTGGGGGTGATTCTCACCGGCATGGGGGCGGATGGTGCAAAGGGGTTGTTTGCAATGCGGCATACGGGAGCCATGACGTTCGGACAGGACGAAGCGTCATGCGTCGTCTATGGTATGCCGCGCGCCGCTTTCGAGCTTGGCGCAGTCGAGCGACAGATGCCGCTCGCAGCGATGGCAGGGGCGATCAAGCAGGCGGTACGCGGGTGTTAGGGTACAAAAAGAGGGCTGTGCAAGGTCGATTCGACTTTGCACAGCCCTTCTTTTGCGTCAACGGAACGTGGGAAATTTGCTGCTATGACAGGAGCAGGCTGTCGTTTGCCAGCTCGTTGCCCGCCGCCTTCTCGAAGAGGGCGAGCAGGTCGCGCACGGATAGGCGTGCTTTTTCTTCGCCTTTGACATCGACGAGGATGCGTCCTTCGTGCATCATGATGAGACGGTTGCCGAGGCGAAGCGCATCCTTCATGTTGTGCGTGATCATGAGCGTCGTGAGCTTGCGCTTTTCGACGATGTCCTTCGTGATGTCGAGGACTTTTTCCGCCGTCTTGGGGTCGAGCGCCGCCGTGTGTTCGTCGAGAAGCAGGAGCTTCGGCTCTGCCATCGTCGCCATGAGGAGTGTCAAGGCTTGACGCTGACCGCCCGAGAGCAGTCCGACCTTGGATTCGAGACGATCTTCAAGACCGAGGTTGAGACCGGCGAGAAGCCCCTGAAAGCGCTCTCGCTGTGCCTTGGAGAAGCTCCAGCGGAGCCTTGGCGCATGGCCGCGCCGTGCGGCGATGGCAAGATTTTCTTCGATCATCATGCCTGCCGCCGTGCCCATCATGGGATCTTGAAAGACGCGGCCGATGTACTTGGCGCGCTTGTGTTCCGGCTGCTTCGTGATGTCCGTGCCGGCGATGACGATGCTGCCTGTATCGACGCGGAAAGTGCCTGCGATGGAGTTCATCAGCGTGGACTTGCCGGCGCCGTTGCCGCCGATGACGGTTACGAAGTCGCCGGGGGAAAGGTGCAGCGTCACGCCCCGCAGGGCGAATTTTTCTGTGATCGTACCGGGATTGAAGGTCTTTGAGATGTTTTCGATCTTGAGCATCAGCGCGGACCTCCTTTTGCGCGGCGAATCCGCGCTTGAATCAGCGGCAAAGAGAGCGCGAGCGCGACGAGCGCCGCCGTGAAGAGTTTGAGATCGTTCGGAGGCATACCGAGTTCGAGCACGACGGCGATGACAGCGCGGTAGACGATGGAGCCGCCGATGACGGCGAGCAGGCAGTTCTTGAAGCTGCGCGTGCCGAAGAGCACTTCGCCGATGATGACGGATGCAAGCCCGATGACGATGGTGCCGACGCCCATGCCGACGTCGGCAAAGCCGTTCGCCTGTGCGACGAGCGCGCCTGAGATGGCGACGAGACCGTTCGAGAGCAAAAGCCCGAGGATGATCGTCATGTCGGTGTTGACGCCGTTGGCGCGGATCATGTGCGGGTTGTCCCCCGTCGCACGGATCGCCGCGCCGAGCTCCGTGCCGAAGAAGTAATAGCACGCGACGCTGATGGCGACGACGATGAGAAAGCCCGTGATGAGCACAGCCAGCTCGCGCGTGAGACCGAAATTCTGCGCCTGCGTGAAGATTGTCTCCGTGTTGAGGAGCGGCAGGTTCGCCTTGCCCATGATGCGAAGGTTCACGGAGTAGAGCGCGATCATCGTGAGAATGCCTGCAAGAAGCGCGGGGATTTTGAGCTTCGTCGTCAGAAGTCCGGTGACGACGCCTGAGACCATGCCCGCGGCGAAGGCGGCGCAGATGGCGAGGACGGGCGACGCACCGGCGGCGAGAAGGCTCGCTGCCGTCGCTGCGCCCAGTGGGAAGCTGCCTTCGACGGTGAGATCGGCGATGTCGAGGACGCGGAAGGTCAGATAGACGCCGATGGCAAGAAGCGCCCATAAAAGTCCTTGGGAAATGGTTGGAATGATGAGATCCATAGAGGGACAGTCTCCTTTTTGAAAAAGCAGCCGCAAGAGGATGCTTGCGGCTGTTTTGCGGTTTTCATGGGGATGGGGTTACTCGAAGATCTGTGCATCCTTCAAGATGTCGGCGGGGATTTGGATGCCGAGTTTGTCGGCGTTCTTTTTGTTGATGCTGACCTTGAGTTCCTTTGCCATTTCAATCGGCATGTCGGCAGGTTTCGCCTTTCCTTCAAGGATGTCGGCAGCCATGTGTCCCGTCTGTACGCCGAGTTTGTAGTAGTCGATGCCGTAGGTCGCAAGCGCCCCCGCCTTGACCCAGTTGTCCTCGCTGCAGAATACGGGCTTTTTCGCCTCATCCGTGATGGCAAGAAGCGTCGGGACGGCAGACGCCATGATGTTGTCCGTCGGCTCGAAGAAGGCGTCAACGTCGCCGACGAGGCTGTTCGCCGCCTGCTGGATGTCGTTGACGGTCGAGATCGTCACCGTGCGCACCTTTAGCCCGCGGCTCTCGGCGTACTCGGTGATCGCTTTCGCCTGTACCTCGGAATTGACTTCGCTGGAGCAGTAGATAATGCCGATGGTCTTGACGTTGGGGCAGATCTTCAGCATGAGGTCGATTTGTTCCTTGACAGGGCTCATGTCGCTCGTACCTGTGACGTTGCCGCCGGGCTTCTCGTTCGAAGCGGCGAGCTTCGCGCCGACATAGTCCGTGATCGCCGTGCCGACGATGGGGATGTCGCGTGTCGCGTTTGCCATGCTCTGGGCGGCGGGCGTCGCAATCGCACAGACGAGAGCCATCTTCGCGTTGACGAAGCGCTGCGCGATGTTCTGGAGGTTCGACTGATCCGCCTGCGCGTTCTGGCGGTCGATCGAGATGTTCTTTCCCTCTTCGAAGCCGCGCTCTTTGAGACCGTCGGCAAAGCCTTTGTTCGCCGCATCGAGCGCGTTGTGTTCGACGAGCTGCACGACGCCGATCTTCACGTCCTTCGTGTCGGCGCTCTGACCGCAGCCGACGAAGCCGAGACTTGCCGTGAGGAGCGAGGCTCCGAGGATGAGCGCTTTGAGTTTCTTGGAAATGTGCATGAGAATTCCGCCTTTCTGCTGTGCTAAAGCGCGGCTGAAGCCGCATTCCTTGAATTTTATAAAGAGTGGCTGTATTTGAAGCAATAAAGATATTATACATGGT
>NZ_JBQNBV010000014.1:0-25445 GCF_052169755.1 Selenomonas sp.
TCAAGCACGATGTCAGGCGTGATGCTCTCTTGTTTGAAAGTGTCGAGCAGGAGCTTTCGAAGGAAGGAGCCGTCTTTTAACATGATGAGACTTACATCTTCGATGTCATGCAGGGAGACGGATTTCTTTTTTGCAAGCGGGTGCTGTACCGGCAGGCAGGCGACGATTTGGCTTTTCGCCATAGGGAGCGTCTGCAGACTCGCCGCAGCGTTGGAGAGGATGACGATGCCGAAGTCGAGTTCGTCGCGCTCAAGCTGCTCGCGGATGCGCATGGAGCCTTCCTCGTAAAGATAGACGTCGAGGTGCGAATACTTGCGTTGGAAACTTGAAAAAATTTTGGGGAAGAGGTAGGCGCCGATCATGGACGGGATACCGATCTTGATCGTGCCTTTTTGCAGCTGTTTGTAGTCGTTGACTTCAAGAACTGCATCTTGGATATTGCGCAGGGCCAGCTCGATGCGGGTCAAGAACACGGCTCCTTCCGGCGTGAGCGACAGCTGCTTTTGACTGCGGTCAAAGAGCTGGATGCCGAGTTCCGCTTCAAGCTTTTTGATTGCGACGGTGATGTTGGGCTGTGATACGCGAAGTCTCTCGGCAGCGCGCGTGATGTTTTTTAAGCGGCTTGCCATTTGAAAGTATTCGAGCTGTCTTAATTCCATGGTTGATCGCCATCCATTCTCCAACGTCCATAAAGGTAAATTATCTTTGTTAATTATATCATACTTCAAAAACATCTATGATACAATAAGAAAAATTTATTTTTTATGATTAAAAACAGATGTATATATTCAAAAATGTTTCTTTACAGTATCTCTCATCTGGTGTAAACTGTAAAGTACAGGTTCAACGCCTATGAAGGTGCAAAAAAGCGCCGAGGGTTGATATTTTTCTGTGATTGAACGATTTTTTTGAGATTGCTGTGAGATTCTGCGGTGTTTCACTATAAGAAAGCGCATTGAGGACGGAGAGTTAACGAAAAATAGTGGCAAAGTCCTTGTGGCAGAACGTAAATTTTTTCTGTACTTATGCCGATATATAGTAGGTAATAAGCTGTAATTTGCGCTTTTTTTACATGAAGTCCGGATAGTTGCCGCGTGCCGCTTTAAATGGATTTGCATGTAGGATGAAGGACATCGAAGATGTTCCGCAAAGCTGACGAGGTCGGCTGCAAGCAAGGATGGAAACGCCGCGAATATCATCTGCATCATTTGTGAATGCTGGATGCAAGTGGGCAGACGGCGTTGCAGGAGACGCCCTGCGTCTCTGGCATTAGGGAAGAGGGGGATTTTTTTGGAAAAATCAACGCTAATCGGTCTGGTATCAGGTCTTGTCGCTATCTTCGGCGGCATGATCCTGAAGGGTGCGCCAATCAGTTCCTTGAACAATCCGGCGGCATTCATGATCATCATTCTCGGAACGTTTGCCTGTCTTTTCACGGCGTTCCGCATGGATGAGATGAAGATGCTTCCGAAGCTGATCAAGATGACGTTCAAAGCGCCGCCTTCGCATCAGAAGGGAGAGCTGCTGCAGCTCTTTATTGAGCTTTCGCAGATTGCGCGCCGCGAAGGCATCTTGGCTTTGGAAAGCCGCGTCGAGGACATCTCTGATCCGTTTTTCAAGACGGGACTCAGCATGGTCATCGACGGCATGGATCCGGACTTCGTCAGCGATGTGCTCGATGCTGAAATTTCCGTCATGCAGGAACGTCACTCCTTGGGTCGCTTGATGCTCATGCAGGCGGGAACCTACGCGCCTACGCTCGGCGTTCTCGGCGCCGTTATCGGTCTGATCGCGGCTCTGAGCAATCTGTCAGACGTCAACGTCGTCGGTCACGCCATTGCGGCTGCGTTCGTTGCGACGATCCTCGGTATTTATACGGCGTACGTTCTCTGGCTTCCTTGGGCAAACAAGCTCAAGATCATGTCGGATTCTGAAATCGGTCAGAAGCGCATGATTGTTGAGGGCATCCTGTCCTTGCAGGCAGGCGATTCGCCGACGGCTATTGAGGCGAAGCTCATGGTGTTCATACCGCAGTCGGAGCGCGATCTACTGAAGAAGGAGGCGTAAGGCATGGCGAGAAAGAAGCGGCATGCACCGCATGAAGAAGAAGCGGGCGAGGCTTGGCTGCTGCCTTATTCCGACCTCATGACGCTTCTCCTTGCTACGTTCATCGCCCTCTATGCGATGTCGGCTACGGACTCAGCTAAGATGGCGCAGATGGCACAGGCGTTCAGTGCAGCGTTTAATACGGGCGGGCCGTCGTTCTTCGATCAGATGGGACCGAGTGTGAGCCGGCGCGCCGAACGTGTGGCGACGGAGGACAAGGGAAACAGCGCCTACATTCAAGAGGCGAAGTCCTTGGAAGAGGTGAAAAAAGAGCTCGATAACTATATCAATCAGAACGGTCTGCAAGGCGAGCTGAATACGACGATGACGGATGACGGTCTGATGATACGCATCAAGGAAAAGGCGCTCTTCCCATCAGGATCTGCGGAGCTTGTGGGGGAGGCGCAGAAGATCGGACCGGTCGTCGCCGGACTTCTTGCTAAGATTCCCGAGCGCGTTGTGATTTCCGGACATACGGACAATGTGCCGATTGCTACGGCGCGTTATCCGTCGAATTGGGAGCTTAGTTCGCAGCGTGCTTTGAATTTCATGAAGTTCCTCTTTTCGAACAATGCGTCATTGAATCCGGCACGCTTCAGTTCCATTGGTTATAGTGAGTATCGCCCGATTGCTGATAATAAGACGGATGAGGGGCGTTCGCAGAATCGCCGCGTCGAGGTGCTGATCGCCAGAACATATCAGTTCAACCCCGACAGTTCAGCGACGGAAGCGGTGACGGCAAGACCCGAGCTGCCCGATGCCTCATCGGCAGGCGGTGATATGCAGCCTGTCATCACGCCGATACGCCCGACGGCGCCGGGCAACGTGCAGCAGGCACAGGAGCCTGCTCCGGCACGGCAGGAACAGTAGAATAGTGAGAGGGAAGTCGGCTTTATCTATGTATATAATAAAGTCGGCTTTTTCTATGGAATGACTGATTGCTTGAAAGCATATTGAATCCCTTGCGGCAATCAACCCTTTTGTTTTCGAGGAGATGTGTGTATGCTTCTGGGCTTGGGGACGGATATCATAGAGATCGCGCGTGTGGAAAAAGCGATTCGCCGCGAGGCTTTCCTTGCGCGTGTATTCACGAAGTCGGAACGCGCGTATTGTATGCGGCGCGGCAAAGGCTGTGCAGCGTCGTATGCGGTGCGTTGGGCAGGGAAAGAAGCGGTTTTGAAAGCGTTCGGTACGGGACTGCGGGGAGGAACACTTCTCGACATTGAGATCGTGCCCGATGCTCTCGGTGCGCCAGAGGTTCATCTTTTTGACTATTACGCGGCGCTGGCGAGGGAGCGAGGTGTGAGGCGCATACTGCTTTCTTTGAGCCATGCTAGGGAATATGCCGTTGCACAGTGTATTTTGGAGGGGGAGCAGTATGAAGATCGCTTTGGCAAATGAAATGAAAAAGATTGATAAAAGAGCCATTGAGGAGTACGGCGTGCCCGAGATCCTGTTGATGGAAAATGCGGGACGCGAAGTCGCTACCGCTTTTGAAGAATATTTGGGCGGCGTTGCGGGAAAGCGTCTTTGCATACTGGCAGGAAGCGGCAATAACGGCGGCGATGCTTTTGTTGCTGCGCGCCATTTAATGAATCATGGTGCGCAGCTCAGCATCTTTCTTGTGGGAAATCCGGCGCATTTGACAAAGAGTGCGGCGCTCAATCGTGATATCATCATCAAGATGGGGAGCGTCGTGCATGTGCTTGAAACCGAGAGGGATTGGGACAAACTGCAGGTCACGCTGCGCTTTGTCGACGGTGTCGTTGACGGTATCTTGGGCACGGGGTTTTCCGGTGGATTGCGCGATTCAGCGGCGCGTGTCGTGCGCATGGTCAATAGTCACGGTAAGCCGGTCATATCCATTGATCTGCCGACGGGTATCGAAGCGGATACGGGCTGCGCCGCACCGGAAGCGATACAGGCGGATCTCACTGTGACTTTTGGATTGCCTAAGTTCGGACACATGCTTTGTCCGGGAGAAACAGCGACAGGAAAATTGCTTGTTGATGATATCGGTATACCGAAGGCTCTGCTCGAAGATGAAGAGATTCGTCAGACATATCTCGACGAGCCGACGGTAGCGCCCATTCTTCTGCCGCGCCCACTCGATGCACATAAAGGTTCTTGCGGACGCATCCTTGTTATTGCAGGTTCGCGCGGTATGACGGGAGCAGCAGCGCTTGCCTCTGCTGCTGTTCTGAAAAGCGGTGCAGGAATTTCGGTGCTCGCTCTGCCCGAGAGTTTGCATGAGGTGATGGAGGGCAAGCTGACGGAGGTCATGACAAAGCCCCTTGCTGAAACGGCGGCGGGAGCGATTGACGTTGCTGCGACGAGCGAAGCTTTGGCGTTGGCGGAGGGGTTTGATGCGGTTCTCGTAGGTCCTGGATTGGGCAGGACGCAGGAAACGCAGACGTTTGTGCAGGATTTCTGCAGCGCTGTTAAAAAGCCCCTGATTCTTGACGCGGATGCCATCTATGCTTTCCGCGGAAAAACGGAGGCGTTTAAGAATTTCGCTTTTGTGCCGATTTTGACGCCGCATCTTGGCGAGATGGCGCACCTTTTGGAACTCAAGGTTGAAGAACTGCGTACGTCGCTTCTTGATATGACGCGTGAAGCGGCGCATGAGTACCATGCTGTTTTTGTCGTCAAGAGTGAATGCACGACGATTGTTTATCCCGATGGACAGGTTTTCATCACTTCGAAGGGCAATGCAGGTATGGCGACGGCAGGTGCGGGAGATGTGCTTGCAGGTACGATTGCCGGTCTTATGAAGCAGACCGCAGCAGGCCTTGCACCTCTTGCCGGTGTTTATATCCACGGGCTTGCCGGCGATTTGGCGGCGGATGAAAAGGGGTATGGACTCATCGCTTCGGATATTTTGGAAAATTTACCGCGCGCCCTGCGAACACTTTGTTGAGAAATGGATGTAACTTAGGTCTTTTGGGCAAATTCTTTTTTTCAAAAGGATTTCGCTGCGTACAGACAGAATAAATTTTATGACGATACGATCATTGCATCAACGATGTTGGAATGCTTTTCTAGGGGTTTTGTTTATGCCGTTCCATATTCCCATCCAATTTCAAGGGATCCTGTCAACGATCAGTTTTCTTGATATCCTCGATATTCTGATTGTGGCTCTGATCCTCTACAAACTTTATATGATGCTTCAAGATACGCGCGCCATCACTCTGGTGAAGGGGCTGCTCGTGCTCTCGGGCTTGGCGCTCGTCTGCAACTGGTTGGCATTGCATGTCATTTACTGGATTTTGCAGCAGACGCTGACGCTGCTTTTCGTTGCGCTGCCTATCGTTTTTCAGCCGGAGCTTCGCCGTACGCTTGAACATTTGGGGCAGGGACGTTTTTTCGGCAAGTCGATTTTCCTCGACGACCATGAAGCGCGTTCTCTTGTCAACGAGATCGATAAGGCGGTGATGCTGCTCTCTTCGCGTAAGATTGGCGCATTGCTCGTCTTTGAACGTGATATGGGGCTCAACGATATCAGCGCTACGGGGGTTCAGATTGATGGATTGATTACGGCAGACTTTCTCATGAATGTCTTTATCCCGAATACGCCGTTGCACGACGGTGCTGCCATCATACGCGGCAAACGTCTGATTGCGGCAGGCTGTCTTCTGCCGTTGACGGAAAATCGAACATTGAGCACGGAACTTGGCACGCGTCATCGCGCTGCCATCGGCCTTTCTGAGCAGTGCGATGCGCTCATTATCGTCGTCAGCGAGGAGACCGGGACGGTATCCGCAGCGGAGAACGGCAGGATCGTGCGCCACTTGAGTTCAGAGCATTTGAAGAGCTATCTGCGCCCCATTTTTGTTCCGAAGACGACGGGGTTCAAGGACATGGTTTTGAATTGGAGGAAGGGGAAATGATGACACGCTTGTACGCGGTTTTTCGGCGCAACCTTCCAGCGAAGCTCATTGCTCTCGCCGTTGCCATTGTTCTGTGGCTTTTCGTCATGAACGAGCAAAACCCGCAGATTGAGGGCAGTTTTACCGTTGCCGTCGATCTTCTCAATGCGCCTGAAGGCTATAAGATTACGCAGGGAGAAAAAAGCGTGAAAATCAAGGTGCGTGGCGCCCGCTCCTTTTTTGTTGCGGCGGAACCGGACGGTTTCAAGGCGTATGCCGATCTCGAAGGATTGGGGTCGGGGGAGCATAAGGTCAAGGTAAAGGTCGTTTTGCCGCAGGGATTTGAGCTTGTCGATACACAGCCCGAAACGGTTCCGGTCACGTTGGATAAGATTGTCCGGCGCTCGGTGCGCATCGACCTCATTGTGACGGGATCGGCGGCGTCCGGCTACACTGTGGGCAAGATTTCGCAGACGGCGAACACTACAATCGTCGAAGGACCTGAGTCGCGTGTGGAGGAGATTGATCGCGCCATCGGCTATATCGGTCTTTCAGGCAATCGCGATGATTTTGATTTACAGGTACCCCTTACGCCGATCAACAGCGATGGTAAAGCGGTCGAAGACGTGGAGCTTCTTTCGCGTTCGGTGGGTGTGTCCGTACAGCTTGCGCGCGGGCTTTCACGCAAGGTTGTCAGCGTGCACCCCGTAGTGGATGAAGCGCTGCCGGCAGGCTTTACTTTAGGGCAGGTTCAAGTGGATCCGGCGAAGATTGAGATCGCGGGAGAGGCTGCGGAGATCGCTAAACTGACAAGCATTGATACGGAGAAGATCACTGTTTCCGATATGAAACAGAGCGGTAAAAAGACCGTGCAGCTTGCCATTCCGGCGGGGGTCGCGATCTCTAATCGTGAGGTGACGGTTACCGTCGAATTGAAGCCGAAGGCAGAAGCGAAGGAAGCGGGCGCACCATGATACGGATCAGAAGCTGCTTTGTGCCCTTGACGGATGAGCGCTCGCTGGAGGAGATCGCGGCCGAGCGTTTAGGCGTTTCATCGGATGCAGTCCTTGAGGTGCAGATTGTGCGAAAGGCGCTTGATGCGCGTCGCTATCATGGCGCACCGCTGGCGTTTATCTATACGCTCGATGCTGCTGTCCGAGGGAATGAAAAAAAGATTTTAGCACGGATGAGGCAGGACCGTCAGATTACGCTTGCTGAGGAAGAGAAACCATTGAGTTTCACGCGCTTTGTGCCGCCGCTGAGAAGCGCTCCGCCGCCTGTTGTCGTGGGATTTGGCCCTGCGGGCATGTTTGCTGCATGGATGCTCGCGCGTGCCGGTCATGCGCCGCTTGTCCTGGAGCGCGGCTATGATGTTGATGCGCGCCATGCGGCGATCAAACGCTTTTGGCAGACGGGTGTGCTTGATCTGCGCTCTAACGTGCAGTTTGGCGAGGGCGGCGCGGGGACATTTTCTGATGGCAAGCTGACGACGCGCAGCGGCGATCCGTTAGTGCGTGAGGTGCTTGACGCCTTTGTCAGGGCGGGGGCGCCGAAGGAGATCAAGTATCTGCACAAGCCGCATGTCGGCACAGATCTTCTGCGCGGCATTGTCAAAAACATACGCGAGGAGATTCTGCGCTTGGGCGGCACGGTTCGCTTTGAAGCTCAAGTGACGGATATCGAGTTGAAAGATGACGCTTTACAGGCAGTCATCGTCAACGGAGAGGAGCGCATAAAGACGCAGGCAGCGTTTTTCGCCATAGGGCACTCGGCGCGTGACACTTACGAGATGCTTCTTTCACGCGGTCTTTTCATGGAGGCGAAGGCGTTTGCCGTGGGCGTGCGCATCGAGCATCCGCAGGACTTCATCGACCACATGCAGTACGGGATGGATGCGGGGAATGTGAAACTTCCTGCGGCGGATTACAGTTTGACTTTTCAAGACAAGGTGCGCGGCAGAGGCGCCTATTCTTTCTGTATGTGTCCGGGCGGGCAGGTCGTTGCAGCGGCGTCCGAACTTTCGCGTGTTGCGACGAATGGCATGAGCTGCTATGCGCGCGGCTCGGGTGTGGCGAACGCCGCTCTTCTCGTGCAGGTCGGTCCGAGGGATTTCGGCGGCGAGGCGCTCGCGGGGCTGGCGTTTCAACGTCGGTGTGAGAGTCTCGCCTTTCGTTTGGCAGGCGGCGACTATCGCGCACCTGTGCAGTCCATCGGCGACTTTCTAGCACATCGGAAGGGTGCGGGCGATTTCCTCGTGCAGCCGACGTATCTGCCCGGTGTACGCATTGCCGATCTGCACGAGTGTTTGCCGCGCTTCGTCACGGATACGCTTGAGGATGCGCTTTGCGCTTTTGAACGGCGTATCCCTGGGTTTGCCGCATCCGATATACCGTTGACAGGCGTCGAGACGCGCTCTTCCGCGCCGTGCCGCATGGTGCGTGAAAAGGAGAGCTTCCTGGCGCATGGGCTTTCGGGTCTATATCCGATCGGTGAGGGTGCGGGCTATGCCGGCGGCATCATGAGCGCTGCTATGGATGGTATGAAGGCTGCGCTTGCTTTTTTGACGCATAAGGATTCTATGAAATAACATTGCCGAAGAGCGAAAAGAATAGGAGAGGATTTCATGGCAAGACTTTTTGGTACGGACGGCGTTCGCGGGGAAGCAAATGCGGCGCTTCGCCCTGAGTTGGCTTATCGCCTTGGCTGGGCGGCAGCACTTTACTTTGGCGAGAAGGTGCAGGAGAATCCCTTGATTATCATCGGCCGCGACACGCGTATTTCGGGCAACCTTTTCGAGTCTGCTTTGGCGACGGGAATATGCTCTGCCGGCGGGCGTGTTGAGATTGTCGGCGTCTGCCCGACGCCCGCCGTCGCCTATCTGGCGAGGACGCATAAGGCGGCTGCGGGCATTGTCATTTCGGCATCGCACAATCCTTTTTATGACAACGGCATCAAGTTCTTCGGCGGTGACGGCTACAAGCTGCCGGATGCTGTAGAGGATGAAATCGAAAAGCTCGTGCGCCGCATAGAAGCCGGAGAAAGCCTGCCGCGTGCGACGCGTGAGAACATCGGCAGAATCAAGCGACGTAAGGAATATGTGCGCGAATACATGGATTTCGTGCAGGGGACGGCGGGCATTTCGCTCGATGGTTTGAAGGTCGTGCTTGATTGTGCAAATGGCGCTGCGTACGATTGTATGCCGCGCGTCTTGCGCCGCTTAGGCGCAGATGTGCATGTGATTCATGCGGAGCCGGATGGTGTCAATATCAATGAGGGATGCGGTTCGACGCATCTGGAAGAACTGCAAAAGACGGTGCTCGCAGATGGCGCTGACATCGGCGTTGCGCACGACGGCGACGCGGATCGCTGCCTGTGCGTGGACGAAAAGGGCGAGGTCATTGACGGCGATCATATCCTTGTCATGTGTGCTAAGGATATGATGGAGAAGGGAACGCTCGCAGGGAATACCGTCGTGACGACGGTCATGGCAAATATCGGCTTTCACAAGGCGATTGAAGAAGCGGGCGGGCGTGCGGAAATCACGAAGGTCGGCGACCGCTATGTGCTTGAAAATATGCGCGAGCATGGCTATCGGCTCGGCGGCGAGCAGTCGGGACATATTATCTTTTCCGACTTCAGTACGACGGGCGACGGACTCATCACCGCGCTGCAGGTGCTTGTCGCATTGAAGCGCACGGGCCGCAAGGCGTCGGAGCTTTCCGGGCAGATGAAGAGTTATCCGCAGCTCCTCGTCAATGTCGTTGTCGCGACGAAAGAAGGCTGGGAGGAAAACGAGGCAATTGCTTCTGCCATTCGCGCGGGTGAAAAAGAGCTTGGCAGCGATGGGCGCATTCTCGTTCGTCCTTCGGGCACGGAGCCTTTGATTCGCGTGATGGCGGAAGGCGCCGATCAAGCGCAGCTCGAAGCGATTTGCCGGCGTATTGCCGATGTCGTTAAAAAGGAGCAGGGATGATGCGCCCTGTCCTCGTATTTGTCAGCTTTGGTGTGGCGGCGCAAGAGGCGCGGCAGAAGAGTCTCGCGCCGCTCGTTTCTGAGCTGGAGATGGCGTTCCCGCGATTTTCGGTTGTTGAAGCCTATACATCTGCATTCATTCGCCGTCGGTTGAAAGCATCAGGCGTAGAGATGCCGTCTTTGGAAGAATGTTTGGCAAAGTTGTGCGGCAAGGGGGTACGAGAAGTCTATGTGCAGCCTGCTCTTCTGACGCCGGGAGAAGAGTACGAAAATAAGATACTCAAAGAAGCAGAGCCATTCTATGCGCGTTTTGCCGTGCTTCGAATCGGCGAGCCGATTTTTTTCCGCTGCGACGGTACGGAAAATGATGACATCGTACGCGGTCTTGCCGCTATCTCGTCCGAGATTGTGCCGACAAAAGACGAAGCGGCGGTTCTCATGGGGCACGGTTCGCCGCACAGACACAATCCGGTCTATGCGCTGCTGCAGCAAAGAGCGGATGAAGAGGGGAAATCTCTCTATATTGGCGTGCTTGAGGAGACGGATACGCCGAATTTCGCCACGGTTTTGGATCGTCTGCGAAAAAGCGGGAAAAAACGCGTACTGCTCGCACCGCTGCTGTTGGCGGGCGGTCGCCATGTCACCGAGGATATGGCGGGAGACGCGCCCGCTTCGTGGAAAAGTCGTCTGCAGCGCGCAGGCTTTTCCGTGCGTATCGCGATGCAGACGCTTGGAGAAAGAGCGGCATTTCGCCGTCTTTATATAGAAAAGGTACGGCATCTTATAGAGGATAACTGAGAGTTATCTCTTGTATTCGTATAATGTATTTTAAGTTTTTTGAAAATTCATCTATAATAGGAACAAGGAAACGATACACTTCCTTGCAAGACGCACATTTTTCATCTATCCAAAATGAGGTGAGTGTATGTCACAGCCAGTAACAACGAATCCCTTAATCATCATGTTGATCAACATGACCGTCGTATTCATCGTCTTGATCTCGCTGAGTTTCTTGATTCGGCTGATCCATGCCCTTGACCCGACGAAAAAGAAGGAAGAAGCGCAGGTCGTGCCCGTCGCAGAACCGATGCTGGCGCCGAGCGTCGCTCCTGAGCCGCAGCCCGAGGGTCTGCCGGCAGAAGTCGTCGCGGCGATTACGGCAGCCGTTACGCTTTGTGGTTTTTCCGGCGGGGCGATTCGTACGATTCGTCCGTTGGCGCGTGACGGTTGGAAAAATTCCGGACGTACGCTGCGCTAGGACATCGGATGCAAAGGAGGCAAAATCATGGAATTCCTCAATGCTTTTATCGTATCCCTGCAGGCCGTCTGGTTGGGGTCGGGCTTTTCGCATTTCACGATGGGCAACGCCATCATGATCCTCGTCGGTCTTGTGCTGCTGTATTTGGCATTCGCCAAGGAGTTTGAACCTCTGCTGTTGGGACCGATCGCTTTTGGCTGTATCTTAGCGAATTTTCCGGAGACGGGTTTCTTCGGTGAAGAGATGAACGTCATGAAAGCGATCAACTTCGGTATCACCTATGAGATCTTTCCGCCGCTGATCTTTCTCGGCATTGGAGCCATGACGGATTTCGGCCCGTTGATCGCCAATCCCAATACGCTCCTTCTTGGGGCGGCGGCACAGATCGGCGTATTCGTTGCTCTTGGACTTGCGATGGTCTGTGGCTTCTCCATTGAAGAGTCTGCTGCCATCGGCATTATCGGCGGCGCCGATGGACCGACGTCCATCTATTTGGCATCGAAACTTGCACCGAATCTTTTGGGAGCGATCGCCGTCGCGGCATACTCCTACATGTCGCTTGTACCGCTCATTCAGCCGCCCATTATGAAACTCTTTACGACAAAGCGGGAGCGCGAGGTCGTCATGGAGCAGCTGCGTGAAGTTTCGAAGTTTGAGAAGGTGCTTTTCCCGCTGGTTGCGACCATCTTTATCAGCTTGCTTTTGCCATCGATTGCGGCGCTTCTTGGTATGCTCATGCTCGGCAATCTCTTCCGTGAATCGGGCGTCACCGACCGCCTTTCGGATACGGCGCAAAATTCTCTGTGCAACATCATCACGATCTTTCTCGCTACAGGTACCGGTATGACGATGTCGGCGGAGCATTTCCTCACAAGGGATACGCTTCTGATCATCATGCTCGGTCTTATCGCTTTCATCGGCGGTACGGCGGGCGGCGTCATTTTCGGCAAAATTATGTACGTCGTCTCGGGGCACAAGGTCAATCCGCTGATCGGTTCTGCCGGCGTCTCCGCTGTGCCGATGGCGGCGCGCGTCAGCCAAGTCGTCGGTGCAAAGGCGAAGCCCGGCAACTTCCTCCTCATGCACGCTATGGGACCGAACGTCGCCGGTGTCATAGGCACCGCCGTAGCCGCCGGCACGATGCTCGCGATGCTCGGGCGGTAAAGAGGGAAGATCTGGAAAAGTTCATCTTGTTTTTGAAGCGGCAGGCGTTTGGCATCCTGCCGCTTTTGTCTGGGATAAAGGAAAACGCCGCTGGAATTTTTCAGCGGCGTTTTTGTGTCCTCGTTTACTTCGTCTCGATTCCTTTGACCTTCTCGCGAATCTCGTCGAGCTGCTCCTTGCTCGGTACGTTCGCGACGCGGATCATGTCGAGGCAGATGTTGCAGCCGGCGGCCTTGAGTTCGTCTTCGACGAGCTTGATGCTCTGACCGCCCCAGCCGTAAGAGCCAAAGGCGAAAGCTTCGCGTCCCTTTGGCGCGAGTCCCTTGAGGTAGCAGAGGAAGCCTGCGATGGTCGGCATCATCTGATTGTTGATGGTCGGCGAGCCGACGGCGAGGTAGCGGCTCGTCAGGACATCGACGACGATGTCGGACATGTGCGTTTTCTTGATGTCGTAATACTGCGTGGGAATGCCTTTTTCGGCAAAAGCTTCGGCGATGGTGCGCGCCATTTTTTCCGTCGAGTGCCACATGGAGTCGAATACGACGACGGCTTTCTCTTCCAACTCGCCCGCGCTCCACTTCTGATAGGCGGCGAGGATGTCGGGGATATGGGAGCGCCAGAGGCGGCCGTGCCCCGTGGCGATCATCTCGATGTCGATTCCTGCGAGCGCTTTCAAGGCTGTCTGCGCCTGTCGACCGTAGAGCATGAGGATGTTTGCATAGTACTTTTTCGCCTCTTCCATGAGGATGGCGAAGTCCACTTCATCGTCGAAGAGCTTGGATGCGGCGAGATGCTGACCGAAGGCGTCGTTCGAGAAGAGGATCTTTTCCTCAGGGCAGTAGGTGACCATGCTGTCGGGCCAATGGAGCATAGGCGTTGGCACGAACTGGAGCGTGCGCTTGCCGAGGTTCAGTACATCGCCCGCCTTGACGCCGTGATAGGGAAGATCTCCGTAGTGGGCGGTCAGTCCCTTGAAGCCGTTTGGGTCGCTCGTGTAGATTTCCGCTTTGGGGCAGAGCTTCATCATCGCGGGGATGGAGCCCGAGTGGTCGGGCTCGACATGGTTCGAGACGATAATGTCGATCTTGGCGGGGTCGATGACGGAGGCGATGCGCGAGACGAGTTCATCGCGGAACGGTTCCTTCACCGTGTCGATCAAGGTGATCTTCTCATCGAGAATGAGGTAGGCGTTGTAGCTCGAACCGCGTCCTGTCTCGTAGCCGTGAAAACTGCGCATCGACCAGTCGATGGCGCCGACCCAATAGATGCCTTTCTTGATTTCGATTGCCTGCATGTTGATAGTACCGCCTTTCTTTTGGAACGGAGCATATCCGTGTATTTTGAATCTATAATCTATATTCTATATCGGAAGAGCGATAAATACAATATATTCTCCATAATATATTCTCCATAATATATTGTCATCGCGCCCCAAAACCTACTGCGCAGGCATCTGATCGGCTTCCTGTTTCGCTTGCTGCCAAGCGCGGTTGACCGTCTGGGCGATGAGCTGCTTGCCCAGCACATCTTCATGAAGCCCGTCGAGAGCCAATTCCGTCGGCAGCAGCGGCTGGGCGGAGAATGATGCTGCTACGTCAATGTGCACCTCGGTGCGCAGGAAAGTGTTGACGAGGGAAAACTGCGTCTGCCAGTCGTCCGCCGTAGGTTCATCAAAAGCACGCGCGATGTTCTCGGGATTGATCGGCGGTAATGTGAGAAATATGGGGCGGATGTTGTTCGCGAGACAGCGTTTTTTGAGTTCATTGAGGGCAGCGATGACTTCGACGGCGCTGACACCGGCGCGCAGGCTGTTTGTACCGTTCATGATGAGGAGATAGCGTGGGTGAAAGGGCAGGACGTCTGCTTCGAAGCGATCGAGCATCGTCTCGCTCGTGTCGCCGCTCATTGAGAGATTGATCGCGGGAAAATCAAGGTAGGAGAGCCAGCTGAATTCGTGGTCGGCAGGACCGTAGGAGATGTGACCGCCGCCGTGACTGATGCTGTCGCCGAAGACCGCGATTTCCCAGCCGTCTTCGGGATCGTTGCGAAACTTCAGCACGGGAGACCAGTCGCTTGCGGGTTCGCCCGTCTCGTCGAGCGAGCGCACGCGCCAATAGAAAAATCCTGGGCCGCTGCGGGGCTTCTGGTCGTAGATTTCAGAAAGTCGCGTCGTCATTGTGTCGAGCGGTTCGGCGTCGGGATTTTCCGTTGGCTCTTCTGCGTAGAGTGCGACCTCGAAGGCATGCGCACGATAGGGGCGCACCCAGTGATAGACAGGATAGAGGAGCGGCGCCGTGAACTCGGATGAAGCGATGGGCAGCGGTACGGTCATGATGTTCGGCGTGGCGGCAGCGCTCGTATAGAGCGGCATGAGTGCGCTGAAAAGCGATACAGGCGTGCCGTCGAAGTCGAGGGCGCGTACGCGCCAGTAGAGAGGCGCACGTCCTAAAAGGTCGGCGGCGAAGAGAAAGAGCGGCGGGTTGTAGCTGTTCGCATAAACATCCTTAGAGCGCCATGCAGCTTCGGAAGAAGATGTATCGGGATAACAGTCGGTGGGCGGTTCGCGGAAAAATTCGATTTCGTAATGTGTGGCGTTGACGTTTTTCTCCCAGTTGAGAATGGGGGAAAAGGATAGGGGATGCAGTGTGGAAGTTTCCGTGATGGCGCGAAGCGGCGTCTTGGCATAGAGCGCTTCGTCTCCTTCTGAGATCGTCAAGGAGAGGAATAGGGGAAGGGATAGGACGGGCAGAAGGATTTTCAAGCGGCGAAGGTGGTGCAAGCGATTCAACTCCCAGAGCGCATGTGTTTACTGTAATAATTCCCATTATATAAAGATTTAGAAATGCAGTCAATCCATCGACGATTTTCTCCTATTTTTCCGAATTGTTCCTCATGCTGTTTATTTACAACAGGCATAGTTCGGTGTATAATAGGTCGTAGCGGGTATTACCCACATTTATGTGTTTTGTATCTTTTTATAAAGAGGGGAGCAATTCAAAACATGAGCAAAAAAATGAAGACTATGGACGGCAACACGGCTGCAGGATATATTTCCTACGCATTCACCGATGTTGCCGCCATCTACCCGATCACGCCGTCCTCGCCGATGGCGGAGCATGTGGATGCTCTGGCAGCGAAGGGTACGAAGAACATCTTCGGTCAGAAGGTGCGCGTCATTGAGATGCAGTCCGAGGCAGGTGCGGCAGGTGCTGTGCACGGCTCTTTGCAGGCAGGCGCTCTGACGACAACGTACACGGCTTCGCAGGGCTTCCTTCTGATGATCCCGAACCTTTACAAGATCGCCGGCGAACTTCTTCCCGGTGTGTTCCATGTGAGCGCCCGTGCTCTGGCGACTTCATCCCTCAATATTTTCGGCGATCAGCGCGATGTCATGGCAGCGCGTCAGACGGGCTGTGCGATGCTGTGTGAGGCGAGTGTGCAGGAGGTCATGGATCTTGCCGCTGTCGCGCATCTTGTCGCCATCAAGGGACGTGTGCCGTTCATCAACTTCTTCGACGGTTTCCGTACGTCGCATGAGATTCAGAAGATCGAGGTCATTGACTTCGCCGATCTCGCGAAGCTCGTCGACCAAGACGCCCTGAAGGAGTTCCGTGCGCGTGCGCTGAATCCGAACCATCCGGTCGTTCGCGGCACGGCGCAGAATCCGGATATTTACTTCCAGTCGCAGGAAGCCGCTAACAAGTACTACGAGGCATTGCCTGAACTTGTTGAAGAAGCTATGGCGGATCTTGCAAAAATCACGGGTCGCGAGCATCATCTCTTCGACTATCATGGTGCGAAGGATGCCGAGCGCATCATCATCGCTATGGGTTCCATCTGTCAGACGGCCGGCGAAGCCGTGGATTACCTCAACTCCAAGGGCGAAAAGGTCGGCCTGCTTTCCGTACATCTCTATCGTCCGTTCTCGCTCGAACATTTCTTCAAGTATCTGCCAAAGACGGTCAAGAAGATCGCCGTCCTCGACCGCACGAAGGAGCCGGGCGCTGTCGGCGAGCCGCTCTACCTCGACGTCAAGGCTGCATTCTACAACTCCGATATGAATCCCGTCATCGTCGGCGGCCGCTATGGTCTCGGCGGCAAGGACACGACGCCTGACCATGTCCTCTCGGTCTACGAGGAACTCAAGAAGGACGATCCGAAGCATGGCTTCACAATCGCCATCGACGATGATGTGACGCACACGTCGCTTGCAGAGTATCCCGAAGATGTCGATCTCACGCCGGAAGGCACGACGGCCTGCAAATTCTGGGGTCTTGGCTCTGACGGCACGGTCGGTGCCAATAAAAGTGCCATCAAGATCATCGGCGACAAGACTGACATGTACGCGCAGGCGTATTTCGCTTACGACTCGAAGAAGTCGGGCGGCATCACGATGTCGCATCTGCGCTTCGGCAAGTCTCCGATCAACTCGCCGTATCTCATTCACAATGCGAACTTCATTTCGTGCTCGCAGCAGTCTTATGTGACGAAGTACGATCTTCTTGCGGGTCTTAAACGCGGCGGCAAGTTCCTGCTCAATACGGTCTGGAGCGAGGAAGATCTCTCGAAGCATCTGCCTGCCTACATGAAGCGCTACATCGCGAAGAACAATATCGAGTTCTATACGGTCAATGCGGTGGAGATCGCCAAGGAACTCGGGCTCGGCGGCCGCTTCAACATGGTCATGCAGTCTGCGTTCTTCAAGCTTGCAAACATCATTCCGATCGAGACGGCTGTCAAGTACCTCAAGGATGCCGTCGTCGCATCTTACGGCAGCAAGGGTCAGAATATCGTCGATATGAATAACGGCGCGATCGACAAGGGCATCGAGGCTCTGCACCGCGTCAATGTTCCGGCGGACTGGGCGAATGCTGAAGACGAGAAGGAAGAGGCGCATGAGATTCCGGCGTTCATCACGGACATTCAGAACATCATGAACCGCCAGGAAGGCGACCGTCTCAAGGTTTCGCAGTTTGCCGAGGAAATGGTCGACGGCACGTTCCCCGTCGGCGGCGCGGCTTACGAGAAGCGCGGCACGGCGATCAACGTACCCGTCTGGAATACGGAGAAGTGCATCGGCTGCAATCAGTGCTCCTATGTCTGCCCCCATGCGACGATTCGTCCGGTGCTTACGACGGATGCCGAGAAGGATGCGGCTCCTGCCGGATTCCCCTCGAAGAAGGTCAGGACGGTCAAGGATTACAACTTCACGATCGCCGTCTCCACGATGGACTGCCTCGGCTGCGGCAACTGTGCGCAGGTCTGCCCGGCGAAGGCGCTCGACATGAAGCCGCTTGACGACAATCTCAAGGCGCAGCAGGTCTACTTCGACTATGCGGTAGACACGAAGAAGGTTGCGACGAAGAAGAATCCGATGAAGAAGGATACGGTCATCGGTTCGCAGTTCGAGAAGCCGCTGCTCGAATTCTCGGGCGCCTGCGCAGGCTGCGGCGAGACACCGTATGCGAAGCTCATCACGCAGCTTTTCGGCGACCGCATGATGATCTCGAATGCGACGGGCTGCTCGTCGATTTGGGGCGGCAGCGCACCGGCGATGCCGTATACGACGAACGAAAAGGGCTATGGTCCGGCTTGGGCGAACTCCCTCTTCGAAGACAACGCAGAGTTCGGTCTCGGCATGTTCCTCGGCGTGCGTGCAGTTCGCGACCGTATTGCGGCGGATGTCGATGCAGCGCTTGCTGACGGTAAGGGCAGCGCGGACCTCCAGGCTGCGTTGAAGGACTGGAAGGACAACATGGCAGAGGGCGAAGGCACGCGCGAGCGCGCTGACAAGCTGACGGAACTTCTCGAAAAGGAGAAGGGCACGGACGAGCTTCTGAACAAGATTTACGATGAGCGCGACTACTTCGTGAAGCGTTCGCAGTGGATCTTCGGCGGCGACGGCTGGGCTTACGATATCGGCTACGGCGGCGTCGACCATGTGCTCGCTTCGGGTGAGGACGTCAACATCTTCGTGTTCGATACGGAAGTTTATTCGAACACGGGCGGTCAGGCTTCGAAGTCCACGCCGGCGGCTGCGATTGCAGAGTTCGCTGCGACGGGTAAGAAGACAAAGAAGAAGGATCTCGGCATGATGGCGATGTCCTATGGTTACGTCTATGTCGCGCAAATCAACATGGGCGCCGACCACAACCAGGTCTTGAAGGCGATCAAGGAAGCCGAGGCTTATAAAGGACCTTCGCTCATCATCGCTTATGCGCCGTGCATCAATCACGGCATCCGCATCGGCATGGGCTGCAGCCAGGAAGAGGGCAAGCGTGCCAATGCCTGCGGTTACTGGGCGAACTATCGCTTCAATCCGCTGCTTGTCGGCACGGATAAGAATCCGTTTACACTCGATTCGAAGGAGCCGGATTTCAGCAAGTTCCAGGAGTTCCTGCAGGGCGAAGTCCGCTACGCTTCCTTGAAGCGCAGCTTCCCAGAAGCCGCCGACGCGCTCTTCGAGAAAACGGAGAGCGATGCAAGGGCAAGGATCGAAGGTTACAAGAAGCTCGCCGGCAAGTAAGAAAAGCGAGATTCGCTATACACGAAAAGGAGCTGCCGCACAACTGTGCGGCAGCTCCTTTTCGTGTATAAGCAGTTTTTACAGCTTGAATTTCACTAACACCTGTTCAAGCGCATCGAGTACGTCGTTGATATTTTCTTCCGTGATGATGAGCGGCGGCTGGAACGCCATGACGTTTCTGGCGACGCCGTTTTTGCCGACGATGAAGCCGCGATTCTTGAGCTCTTCGAGCACCAGGTCAAGCTCATCAGGGGCGGGGCTTTTGTCGCTGTGGACGAACTCGGCGCCTGTCATGAGACCGAGACCGCGAATATCGCCGATGATCGGGTGACGCCTCTGAATCTCCTTTAGACCCTTGCGCAGCTGGTTGCCGCGCGTCTCGGCATTTTCGGCGAGGCGATGTTCTTCGATGTAGTTGAGGACAGCGAGACCTGCTGTGCTCGAAACGGGGTTGCCGCCAAGGGTCGAGGCGCCGGGCTTCGTGTAGCTGTCGGCGACCTTGGCGCTCGCGATGAAGGCGGAGATGGGCTGCCCGTTGCCGAGAGCCTTGGCGACGCACATGATGTCGGGTACGACGCCTGCGTGCTCGATGGCGAACATCCTTCCTGTACGCGCAAAGCCTGTCTGCACCTCGTCGGCGATGAAGAGACCGCCGTAGGCTGAGATGATTTCTTTGACGCGCTGGAAGTATCCTTCAGGCGGCACGATGATACCGGCGTTTCCCTGAATGCTCTCGGCGATGAAGGCGGCGGGCTTGCCGCTCGTCGCCGTCCGGATGATCGTTTCGACCGCATCGGCGCAGGCAAGACCGCATTCAGGATGCGTCTTACCGAGCGGACAGCGGTAGCAGTAAGGGTTCGGTGCGAACTGGATGCCGCCGACGGGGTTCGGATCGGTGCGCCACATGCCGATGCCCGTAAGGCTCATCGTGAGCTTTGTGCGTCCGTGCAGACCGTTTCGGAGCGCGATGAACTCGCTGCTTCCCGTGTGAATGGTCGCGAGCAGCGCCGCGCCCTCCGTCGCTTCCGTGCCCGTCGAGCAGAAGAAGCTTTTCTGCAGGTCGCCGGGCGTGACCTCGGCGAGTTTTTCGGCGAGGTTCACGAAGTTTTCCGTCAAATAGATGTTGCAGACGTGCTGCAGCGTTTCGACCTGCGCGGTGACTTTCGCCGTGATCTCAGGGTTGCAGTGACCGCAGTTGATGACGGAAACGCCAGCGAAACAGTCGAGATATTTCCTGCCCTCGCTGTCGAAAAGGTACTGCATGGAACCGCGCACAATCTGACGCGGTTCTTGATAGAAGTGCCCGAGACAGGGCATGATGTACTTCTTTTTCTTTTCAAGGATGGCGTCAGCGCCGATATATTTTTTCAAACGATTACCCCCTTAGATGGAGTCTTTCGATTCGCGGAAACGATAGATGCCGATGCCGAAAGCGCGCGGGCTTTTCTCAGCAAGCGCGGCGAGCGCGGACTCATCGAAAGCCTTCTCCCCGCGCGAAAGCGCATCGAGCGCCGTGCGGTATGTATTTGTGACGAGCGCGACGAGCTCAGGAGCGTAATCCTGCGCTTCGATGCGGTAGGAGGCGATGCCGTTGAATTTCCCAAGGTACGGATAAAGACACAGATCTTTCGCGAAGTATAGATGATTGCGCCCGAACTGGTCGATGCGGATGGCATGAACCTCGCCCGCTCTGTCGCGCAGTGCGTAATGGCGGTCGAGAAATTCGGGATTCTTCAGCGGATCGTAGCTGCCCAGGGACATCTCCGGCAAATTGTGATCGAGGATCATGGATTCGTAAGAGCCGTGCACAACCGTTTCGATGGGGAGTTCCGAGGCTTCGACGAGGCTTCGGAGCTGTTCAAAAGAAAGTTCGAAGGATGATGCCGCCATGACGAGACCGTTTTCCTTGAGGAACTTCGCGGCGAGATGGTTGAAGAGGTTGAACGAGAGATCGGCCTGCACGGGCAGGTTTGTGATCGTCTGGGCAAGGCGCAGGGAGCCGAGGTTGCTGACGAGAATGCCGGCGGGCTGCAGGCGTTCAAGCGCCGCGAAGAATTGCTCAAGCTCGCCGCATTCGCGGCGCATTGTCGTGCGCGGCGTATTGACGAAGACCTTTGCGCCCGATCGATTCGCCGTTTCGATGATGGATTCGATGTCCGTGAGCCGCCACGGCTTCCGGGGACGGAAAGCTTCGCCGCCGACGTAAACGGCATCGGCGCCGCTCTTGATGGCAGCGCGTGCGCTTTCTATGTCGCCGACGCGCACCGAGAGACGGCGATGGGGAGCATTCTCGCGTGCGATGGGACGTTCCGCTTTTAAGATGTCGTCTTGAAATCCCGGCTCCTTCACCGATTCACTGAAGAAACGCGGCTCGCGCTTGCCGTCGAAGCCGATGTCGCGTGCTGTCGTAGAGCCGAGGGCGAACGTTGTCGTGAAGTCGCGCGCACGGTTGTTGAAGAGATCGTGCCAGCCCGCTTCATCGATCTGGTAGCCGAAAGGATCGGCAATGTAGCTGTCGATCGCCCGGCGATAGGTGCGTACGATGCGGCGGATAAATTCCGCCGGACGCATGCGTCCCTCGATCTTGAAAGAGTGGACGCCCGCTTGAATCAGCTCGGGGATGTTGCGATACATGCACATGTCCTTCAAGGCGAGCTTGTACGGGCCTTCGCTTTCGGCGTCCAAGACCTCGCCCGTTTCCTCGTCGATGAGTTCATACGCCCAGCGGCAGGGCTTCAGACAGCGGCCGCGATTGCCGCTCTGACCGAAGAGGACGCCCGAATGGATGCATTGACCGCTCTCGGACATGCACATGTCGCCGTGCATGAAGTATTCGACTTCGAGCCCCGTACGTTCCTTGAAGAGACTGAGCTCGGAGAGTGTCATCTCGCGCCCGACGACAATGCGCGTGATGCCGTATTCTTTGAGTTTTTCAATCGCCGCTTCGTTGTGCGTGTTCATCATGACCGAGGTATGCAGCGGTATGTCGATGCCGAGTTCCTTTTTCAGCGCAAGCACGGCGAAGTCCTGCACGAGGATCGCGTCGGGGCGAATCTCCTGCAGGTAGAGCAGATATTCGCGCAGCGCGGGAAGCTCTTCCTCACTGATGAGATTGTTCAAGGTGATATAGAGCTTGACGCCGTGTTCGTGCGTAAAGTCGACGGCTTTTTTCAGCATCTCGTTGTCGAAATTCGTATCGCCGTGGTGCATGCGCATATTGAAGTGCTTGCCGCCCAAATAGACGGCGTCCGCGCCCGCCTCGACGGCGGCGACGAGGGCGTCCCAAGTGCCTGCCGGTGCGAGAAGCTCCACGCAATTACGGGTTAATAGCATATTTTATTCTTGCTCCTTTGCTCATAATTTTTCCGTTTAACGTATAGTATACCATATTTCCAGTCTTTCTGGTGAATTTCAGTAAAAGATTTGCCTTTTCTTTGCGAGTGTAATATACTTTTATGGTAGTATTGATACAGTAACAGACGGTTGGGCGCGATGCCGCAAAGTGATTGAGGGGCGGCGACAGGAACCTTCGCCCCTTGGCGGGGGCGGAGGTTTTTGCTTTGCCGTTTTGCAGCTTGGGAGGTCATTTCATTTATGGAAGGCAAGATAGCGAAGATTCGCGAGGACGCCGTCAAAGCCATCGAATCGGCAGGCGTGACGCTCGCGGAACTCAACGACATCCGCGTCAGGGTATTTGGCAAGAAGGGTGCGCTTACGGCGATGCAACGCGGCATGGGGCAGCTCGATCCTGCGGAGAGGCCGCGTCTCGGGCAAATCGTCAATGAGGCGCGCGCGGCGATCGAAAGCGCGTTGGAGAAGAAGCGTGCGGCGCTTGCCGAAGAAGCGCTTGCCGCGAAACTTGCAGGCGAGAAGATCGACGTGACGCTTCCCGGACGGCGCGACACTCTGGGGCATCTGCATCCTCTGACGGTCACGATGGAGCGCATCAAGAGCATCTTCATGGCGATGGGCTACAGCGTCGAAGAGGGACCGGAAATCGAGCGTGACCACTACAATTTCGAGGCGCTGAATCTGCCGAAGGATCATCCGGCGCGCGATATGCAGGATTCCTTCTACATCACGGAGGACATCCTCATGCGCACGCATACCTCTCCCGTGCAGGCGCGCACGATGCAGGCGCACGAGCCGAATTCGCCGATCCGCATGATCGCGCCCGGCAGGGTCTATCGCCGCGATGATTACGATGCCACGCATTCGCCGATGTTTACGCAGGTCGAGGGTCTTGTCGTCGACGAGGGCATCCGTTTCTCCGATCTCAAGGGTACGCTCGAAGACTTTCTGCGGCAGATTTTTGATGAAAAGGCTCGCGTGCGCTTCCGTCCGAGCTTCTTTCCGTTCACCGAGCCGAGCACGGAGGTTGACATCTCGTGCGTCATGTGCCACGGCGAGGGCTGCCGCGTCTGCAAGGGCACGGGCTGGCTGGAAATCCTCGGTGCGGGTATGGTACATCCGAATGTCCTTAAGATGAGCGGCTACGATCCCGAGAAGGTCGCGGGTTTCGCCTTCGGTATGGGGGTTGAGCGCATCGCCATGCTTTCGTACGGTATCGACGATCTGCGGCTCTTCTATGACAACGATGTGCGCTTCTTGCATCAGTTCTGAGGGGGAGGAGAAATTTCATGCAGGTATCGATCGAATGGCTTCATGACTATATAGATTTCAAAGAGACGGCGGAAGAACTCGCCGACAAATACACGATGGCGGGCGTGCCCGTGGAAAATGTCGTGCGTGCGGACAGAGGACTGGACAAGGTCGTCACGGGACGCATCGAAAAGCTTGAACCGAATCCCGATTCCGACCATCTTCTCGTCTGCCGGATGAATGTCGGGCAAAAGGAACTCGTCACGATTCAGACGGGCGCGGACAACGTGCATGAAGGCGACATCGTCCCCGTCGCGCTCGTCGGCGCGCATCTGCCGAACGGCTTGAAGATTGCGAAGGGCAAACTGCGCGGCATCGTGTCGAACGGCATGCTCTGCTCCGCCGGCGAGCTGAAGCTCGATGAATCGAAGCTGACAGAGGAGAAAAAGAACGGCATCTATATCCTGCCACCCGATACGCCCGTAGGGATTCCGGTGAGCAAGGTGTTGGGACTTGACGGCGTCGTCCTGGAATTCGAGCTTACGGCGAACCGCGGCGACTGCTTCAGCGTCTTGGGGCTTGTGCGCGAAGCCGCCGTGCTCACGGGAGGCGAGGCGAAGTTCCCCGAGATTCGCGTCGAAGAAGACGACTCCGTCAAGGCTTCTGACCTCATCGAGATCGGCATAGCGGCGCCCGAGCTTTGCAGCCGCTTCTCCGCGCGCGTCCTGCAGAACGTCAAGATCGCGCCGTCGCCCGCATGGATGGCGAAGCGGCTGGAAGATGCAGGCATCCGCGCCATCAACAATGTCGTCGACGTCACGAACTTCGTCATGCTGGAACTCGGTCAGCCCATGCACGCCTACGATTGGGCGCAGATCGCGGGGAAGAAGCTCACGGCGCGGCTCGCGGCAAAGGACGAGGAGCTTCATACGCTCGACGATTCCTCGCGCCGCGCCAAGGGAACGGAACTCGTCATCGCCGATGCAGAAAAGGCCGCGGGGCTTGCGGGCGTCATGGGCGGTCTGGAATCGGAAGTCACCGACGCGACGCAGACCGTCGTCCTGGAGGCCGCCGCGTTCAACGGCGCGAGCATCCGCCGCACGAGCCGCGCCCTCGGGCTTCGCTCCGAAGCGTCGGGGCGCTTCGAGCGCGGCGTTGACGTCGCGCATACGGTGCGTGCGCTCGATCGTGCAGCGCAGCTCCTGCAGCAGATGGGCGCCTGCACGGTTTCCTCGGGCGTCGTCGACGTATATCCTGCGCCGAAAGAGCCAGTGGAAGTCACGTTCACCGCGGCGGCGGTTAATGCGCGTCTCGGCACGGAGATCGAAGGTGCGGAGATGAAGCGCATCCTCGAAAAACTCGGCTTCGCCGTGCGCGAGGAGGGCAGCTCGTACATCGCACGCGTGCCCTCGTGGCGCAGTGATGTGACCTTGATGGAGGACATCTCTGAAGAAGTCGCGCGCATCCACGGCTACGATAAGATTGCCGCTACGCGCCCGCGCGGCGAAGCCGTGCAGGGACGCCAGAGCGAACGGCTCGCATTCATCGGCCGCATCAAGGAGATTCTCACAGGACTCGGCATGACGGAAACCGTGTCCTTCAGCTTCACGCATCCGAGCACGTTCGACAAGATGCAGGTGCCGCAGGCGAGCGCCCTGCGCCGCGCCGTGCCGATCATGAACCCGCTGACGGACGAATATCCGCTCGTGCGCACGACGCTCCTTTCCAGCCTCTTGGAAAACGCACAGCGCAACTTCTCGCGCAAGAACGAAGATCTGCATCTCTTCGAGGTCGCGCCGATCTTCTTGCCGAAGGAAGTGCCCGTGACGGAGCAGCCCGAGGAAATCATGAAGCTCGCAGGGCTTCTTGCAGGCAGGCGTCATCCGATCGGCTGGAATCAGGACAATGAAGCCGTCGACTTCTACGACGTCAAGGGCGTCGTGGAAGA
>NZ_JBQNBV010000015.1:0-24778 GCF_052169755.1 Selenomonas sp.
TGACCGCTACTGACTGCCTCAAGGCAGGAAGAAATGTGAGACGCGCGTATGTTTCGTCACCCTAAAATGTTCCGTTAAGTCTTCTGTATAGTTTTGAGGGCACACCTCAACAAAGAAATCCAGTGGCGATAGCTGAGTGGTTCCACCTGTTCCCATCCCGAACACAGTCGTTAAGCACTCATACGTCGAAAGTACTTGGTTGGAGACGACCTGGGAGGATAGAAAGCTGCTGGTTCAATTCAAAACGCCTGCTCATGCAGGCGTTTTTCTCTTATCTGAAATGAAGAGCGGAGAGCGTTGGAAGTCCTCGCCGCGTTTTGTGATTTGCGGAAGGCAAAGTCGGCGCATTTCTGTGGCATGAATGTCAAGTGCGAGCATGTTTTCCAAAGCCGTTCGCTTTTCTGGCGGATATTTTAACGCGGCGTCTTTCAAAAAATGACTGGTCTTGCTTATGAGAGGAAGCGAACTTTTCTGTTTGATTTCATGCAGCAAGCTTTTTCCTGCACGATTGAATGCGAGTATACGAGCATAGAGAGGTCCATTCTCATCAAATGCATGAATATCCTGTCGACGAAGGTGCAGCATGATGTGGAATATGAGCCGTTGAATTCGACTTTGCGGATGACGACGACTACGGCATTCATCGAGAAGTTCTTTCATGGTGCGGCAATGAGAAGCGGCGTGCAGCAGTCTGTTCTCAAAACCTTCATTTATACCATAGATTTTTTGTAAATTTTCCAGAGTATAATGTTCAAGCTGAGCAAGAAGCGGTCGAAAAAGCAGATTGATTTCTGGTATAGCTTCTTCCGTATGCGCTTCGAATAAGGCTTCCATGCTGTTTGCAGGAAGAACTTTCGCCAGGAGGTTTCTTCGCGGTGCGGCGGTTTGGATTTCTCGGCGAATGGAACTTGCACTGGCATACGTGTCGTGGAGTTCTTCATCATGATAAGCGGCGCCGATTCTTGCCACTGCAAAAGGTTCGATCGGAGCGACGCAGCAGTTCAAGGCGCGCAGGTATTCCAGGGCAAGAATGTTGTTCGGCTGCTTGAGGAAAGCTTCGTTTATACCGCTGCTTCGGGCAATGGCATGACTTAATGCAGCGGCATAGGAATGACCTTTTTGTACGTATGCATGGAGCAGTTTCTGCACATCGCTTCTCTTCGCTGAATCCGCTGCGCATTGAAGCAAGGCGAGAGAGCTTTCTGCGCCGAAGGCAAGACCGTCAACGATACCCAAGCGCGAGAGCAGCGATACGCCTCCCTGTGCGAAATCCTGTGCGCTGCGCACGGCAAAGGCCGCCGGCAGTTCGAGCACGAGGTCGATGCCGCTCGAAACGGCGTGGCTTGCACGCTGCCATTTGTCGAGAATCGACGGGCAGCCGCGCTGTGTGAAACTGCCGCTCATCAATGCGACGATGCGGGCTTTGGGATATTTCGCGCGTATGGTTTCAATCTGGTAAATGTGCCCGTTATGAAAGGGATTATATTCGGCGATGATGCCGATGACATTCATGAAATCAACTCCTTGTATGGATGGTTCTCTTAGTGTACCATAGAATTGCATGTTGCAGATATTTTTAGGAGGCAATGGATGAAAAAAAAAGTAGCGGTAGCGATGAGCGGCGGGGTTGACAGCTCACTTTGTGCAGCTCTTTTGAAGCAGCAGGGCTATGATGTACTGGGGATAACCATGCGGCTTTCTGATGATAGCCGCGAAGTGTATGGCGTTTCTCGTGCGGCGGAAGATGCAAGACGAGTGGCAGATTTCCTTGGTATAGAGCATATGATTGTAGATTTTCGTACACTTTTTTCTAATCGAGTTGTTGATTATTTTTTGACGGAGTATTTAGCAGCGCGTACGCCAAATCCTTGCGTGATTTGCAATAGATTTTTGAAATTCGGTGCGCTTTTTGCGTTTGCAAAGGAAAAAGGAGCCGATTTTCTTGCTACGGGACATTATGCTCGTGTAGAAAAAGAAGAGAACGGAGAATTTTCGTTGCGGAAAGGCTGTGATGAGACGAAAGATCAGTCGTATGTTCTCTATCGGCTGCCTCGTGAAATTTTGCCGCATATTCTTCTTCCTCTTGGAATTTATCAAAAATCGGAAACGCGAACTATGGCAAGAAAACTTGCGCTTCCGGTGGCTGATAAAGCGGAAAGTCAAGAGATTTGCTTTGTACCGAATGATGACTATAAGGCATATCTGTCAAAGCATCGGACAAATGGTTTTTCTCCAGGGGATATTGTTGATACCGAAGGAATGATTTTGGGACGACATAATGGTCTGCCGTTTTATACCATTGGGCAGCGAAAGGGGCTGGGGATTGCTGCTGAACATCCGCTTTATGTCCTTGCGCTTGATGCGAAAAATAATCGTGTTATTGTGGGGAGAAATGAAGAGGTTTACGCTTCATCACTTTTCGCAAGAGATGTAAATTGGCTGATTGGCGAACCGACGCAGGAGATTTCCGTTTGTGCCAAGATACGTTATGGCAGTCGTGAGGCAAAAGCGTGTGTCCTGCCTTTGGCGAAGGGGAGTGTCAAAGTCTCTTTTTGTGAAAAACAGCGCGCGGTCACACCAGGACAGTCTGTCGTCTTTTATGAAGGGAATCGCCTTTTAGGCGGTGCAACGATTGAAGCGGAATATAGGAAACATGGATAAATTTCATCACCTATCATAAAGATGCAGGGGATTCCTTGCGAAAAAACTTTGCTTGTTGCATAATAGGAGAGGGCTTTACAAATATATGAGGAGGGAGAATATATGTCAATACTTTCCAGAGAGCGGAAAGTTCGTTTGTTTTTTGCAGTAGTTTTACTGTTTGGGGCGATCGTTGGATGCGGAGCATGGTATTTTTTTTATTATACAAAAACGCCGGAATACGGATTGGAAAAGATTCGAGATTCTTTTGAAAGACATGATTGGCAGACTTTTCAAGAGTATGTCGATGTGGAAACTTTGCTCGATAATTCTACGGAGCCTCTGATTCAGGCTATGATTGATACGGATCGCCCGATGTCCGGCGATGCGAAAGCTGCCATGAATGGGTTTGTTCAGATGTTTAGGGCGCCGCTGGCGTTGACTTTGCGCACGGAAGTGCAGTATTACATTGAGCATGGTGAATGGAAAAGCAGTACGACGGCATCGGAGAAGCAAGATCCGATGAGCCTCGATGTGGTTCTTACCCGAATTGGTCTTAAGGCAATACAGTTTCGCCATATTGATTACGTTGCAACGGATCGCGAGACGGGAACGGCACGTGCCGGCGTGCGCGTTTATCAGGCAGATGTTGGAGAAGAATTTACTTTTGAAGTGAAGCTTTCACAGCGTGAAAATGGCAGCTGGTGTGTGACGGAGATACAAAATCTTCACGACTTCATTGCGATGATTGCTAAAGCGCATGATGAGATATTGGCAGATTATCTTGTTAAGTCTCAGGCTATCATAGATCGTCATGGGAAATCTTTGTTGGAGATTGAGCAAGATTTTAGCCGTACGCTGCAAAATGGTTCGCTTGGCAGTGATGAAACGCGCGGAGCCTTGAAGTCTATCTTGTTGGAAAAGATGGTGGCGGATTGGACGCAGCGCAAGGAAGAGCTTGCCGCACTCACGGTGCCGTCGATGGCAGAGACCTTACACCACTTGCGCCTGCGCAGCTGTGATATGCGCATCGCTTATGCCTTGGGCTATGCGGCATGGATGGATGACAAGAAAGCAGCGACCATCCGCGATGCTCAGACGAAATTAAAGCAGGCGAAAACTTTGGAAAATGAAGCGGCAGCGCTTGCCCGACACATGTCGGGCGAGTCTAAGGCTGCTTTGCAAATTCCGCAAAAACAAGCAGACAGCGAAGGACAGGCAAGTATGCCGAGTTTGTGATAGGAGTAAAGGAAACCGTCGCTAAGGAAGACTTCCTTAAGAGTTGGGGGCAAAGAATGAAACAAGAATCGACGCTGTCTGTTCAGAAGATGACAAAGATGGCGCTCTGCATAGCGCTTTGCTGCGTCGCGGCATATATCTCCATACCGCTGCCTTTTACGACAGTGATGATTACGGCTTTGACACTTGTCATGAATCTGACCGCATTTATTTTAGGACCGAGAGAGACTTTTGTGGTTCTTTTCGGGTATACGCTTCTCGGGTGCATCGGGTTGCCGGTTTTTGTCGGCGGCACCGCGGGCGTTGGAAAACTTTTCGGTCCCACAGGCGGATTTATCCTTGTTTTTATCATAGCGTATCCCATCGTCAGTTGGCTCAAGGGCAAGGAAAATTCTTTCAAGCGATTCATCCTTGCAGCTGTCTTTGTTGGCATACCGCTCACTTATATCGGCGGTTTGACCTCTATGATGCTCCTGATGGATATAAATCTTTGGCAGGCTCTCGTCATGGCAGTTTTCCCATTTATTCCGGGGGATGTTTTGAAGGCTGTTTTGGCAGCCTTTTTGGGCGTGAAACTCAACAAGCTATTCCGGCAGTAAGAACGGAGTGCTTCTGTATCCATCAATATTTCATGGAAATTCCCATACAAATATGATAAAATATACGAGATTGAGAAGCGGAGAATGTGCAAGTTTCTACGACTGAATTTTAGAAATTGCTGATAAATATCTGGCTTCTTTATTATGAAATTGTGAGGTTTTACTTTTGATGACATTTGATTCAAGTACAGAGACGGTAGCTGTCCTTTACGATATTGAGAATGCACCTTTTGAAATGCTTGATTTTACTTTGGGGAAAGCGCAAAAATTCTTTCCTTGCCGCATGATCGTAGTTTCGGATTGGGAAAAACATCCGGAGCAAAGGCGTTGGAACCGTTTGATGGCGCGAAAAGGTTTGACCTTTCGGCAAATTGATCGAAAGATTGACGGTAAAAACTCGCTCGATTACGCTTTGTTTGACATGGCAAAAATCTTGCGTGACGAAGGCGTACGCCGCTTTCTCATCGTGACAACGGATTCAGATTTCGTGACGATTGCTCAAATGCTGCGTGAGAGCGATACGCCGTGTCATATTATTGGCGTGGGAACGGAGCAGGCAAGTCAATCGCTGCGCGATGCTTATGATGAATTTTATTGCTATCCGCCGGTGAAAAAGAAAAAGGCGAAGGCTGAAAAGAAAGAAGAGACGACAGAAAAGGAGAAAATTGTAAGCAAGGCTGAAAAGAAGCAACAAAAAAAGCAATCGAAGCAAAATCAAGAGAATGCGGCAAAAGAACATCTTATGCCGCTTGCCATTGCAGAAAAAAATATTTTACAGGTGCGTCTGCCGAAGTCGCTTTTTGATAAATTGCAGAAGAAGAAGCGTCATGAAAATGTTGACATGGATCAGCTTGTGACATATCTCTTGATGCGCGGTTTGAGCGAGTGATGGAGAACGGACGATGAGAAAACAAGAAGAAAAGGTTTTGCTCTATCAATTCTCCGATGAAACGGTGCTTGCGATCAAATCAGTTTTAAGCAAACTGGGTATCCACACCGTTGTTTTAGAGCAGGATTCATGGCGCCAGCGAATTGGCTTCTTACTGGCTCTCAAAGGCTTCAGCCAAAGTACGGCAGAAGAAGCGGCATGGTCGTTTCCTCATGAAATGGCGGTTTTTCATAATATTAAGGGCAAGCGTCTCGATCAGGTTTTGCAGGCGTTAAAGGACGGCGGAATTGCACATGTGCGCTTCAAGGCTGTGACGACACCTTTCAATTTGCATTGGACGCTTGGGCGTTTGTGCAAAACTATGGATAAAGAGCATGCCTATATGATGGAAAGGGATAAGAAGCCGCAATGAGGTATGATGATCTCGATCGGACGCGTGTGCTTGTACGCGATAAAAATGTATCTGCGGGAAACCGCCTTGACGATACGCAGGAATTGCCGTCGTTGTCTCACGATGCTGCGCCTGTTTTCCCGCGAAAGAGAAATGTGCGTGAGCTTCCGCCGCGTTCACCGCAATATACAGGCTCTGACCATGCTGCAAATATCATGGACAGGCGGCAAAAAAGAACCCCCTGGGTTTTTGCGTTTGCCGCTTGCTTCTTGTTGGCTCTGTTTTGCGGCATCTTGTTGTCCCAGACGTTTCGCGATCATGAGCAAACACTGGCAGACAGCCGAAAGGAAGCGCAGCAGATGGAGATGCGTCAGCAGGAACTTGCTGCACGCGAAGATTCTCTTAAAAAGCAGCGCGACAGTATTGCGGAGCAAAAACGCACGTTGGAAGAACGAGAACTGGAGCTTGAGCGAAAAGCGCAGCGCGCCGCAGGCCGCACAGAGCGCATTGAGCAGGAAAAGAGCAAGGGTTCCGTTGTCGGTGACTGGATGGATAAGGTCACGGGTAAGGAGAAGGAGCGAAAAGAGGCGGATGCGAAAAACGCTGCTGAGATTCAGCAGACGAATTTGGACATCGCTTCTGTCCAACAATCGATCCGGGATGCGCAAGTCATTCTCGACGAGGTGGATAACCAACTGGATAATGTCAATGAAATGAAGGATCAAGCAGATCGCTTGAAGACTGCTGCACAAGATACATACATGAAAAATGAAGGGATGCTCACGAATATTCTTCAATATATGAGTGAAGGCGTTGACTTGCTGCGTCAAATGCTTCGTTAAACTGCATGTTGTGCGATGGAAAAGGAGAATGAACGTGAAGAAAATTATTGCTTTGCTGTTTTTGCCGTTATTTTTCCTTGCAGCCGGCTGTGGAGGAGGAAAACAAGAGCTTAGTACATTAAAGATCGGACTTATGCCGGATACGGATTCCGTTCCTTTCATCATAGCGCAGGAAAAAGGTTATTTTAAAGAAGAGGGATTGAATGTAGAGCTTCATCCATTTAAGAGTGCTATGGATCGGGATTCTGCTTTGCAAAGCGGTAATCTTGACGGCGCCGTTTCAGATATGCTCGCTGTCGCTTTTGCTAAGACGGGTGGTTTCGATGTCAAAGTGACTTCCATGACGGACGGCAGCTACAAATTGATTGCAGCCCCGGGGATGAAGCCGCCGACCGTCAAAGCGCTCGCGGGCAGGGAAGTCGCAGTTTCCCGCAATACGATCATTGAATATGTAACGGATCATATCCTTGAAAGCAACGCGATGACGGGCGACGATATTGCAAAGGTTATCATTCCGCAGATACCGACTCGCCTTGAACTGCTGCAAAGCGGCAACTTGGCAGCAGCGACTTTGCCAGAGCCGATGGCGAGCATTGCTGTCCATAACGGATGCCAATTCATCACAGGTTCTGATGAACTCGGCATCAACCCCGGCGTCATTCTTTTTACAGGAAAAAGTACAAAGGAGAAAGAGGCGGAAATCAAGGCGATGTATCGAGCCTACAATAAGGCAGTGGCGTATCTCAATAGCGCTGCGAGAAGTGAATATATCGATCTCGTTGTGGAGAAGGGAGGCTTTCCGCCGGCAGCAAAGGACGCTTTGACGTTGCCGGTCTATCATGAAGCCGGACTGCCGAAGCAAAGCGATGTTGCGGACTGCATGGCGTGGCTCAAACGCAAAGCGCTGATCGAAGAGACGTATGACTATGCCGACCTTGTGGTTGATTTTCTTCGCCCATGATTGATCTGCAGCACCTTTCTTATGCCTATACCGTTGATAAAAAATGTGTGCAGGTACTGCGCGACATCAATCTGCATGTTCCTCAAGGTGTCGTTTGTGCAGTCATTGGAGCTTCCGGCTGCGGCAAATCAACGCTTTTGAAAATTATCGCGGGCATATTGCAAGGGTATGAGGGACGAGCCTTGCTCGCCGGAACGCCTGTGTCTCCCGCACAACAGCGCATTGGTTTCATGCCGCAGAACTATGGACTTTTGCCGTGGAAAACCGTGCGTGAAAATATTGAATTGGGTATAAAGATACGTCATGAAAAACCACGGAAACAAGATACCATTTCCTTGATGCAGCGTTTGGGAATTCATACATTCAGCGAACGATATCCGCATGAGCTTTCCGGCGGACAACAGCAGCGCGTGGGTTTGGCACGCGCCTTTTTGCTGCGCCCGGATGTGCTTTTGATGGATGAGCCATTCTCTGCGCTGGATGCCATCACGCGTGAGGAGATGCAGGAAGTGTTCCTTTCCCTTTGGAAGGAGCAGCATGTGACCACCATTCTCGTCACACATTATGTAGAAGAAGCGTTATACCTTGGACAAAAAATTGTCATGCTTACACGCACTCCTGGACATATTGCTGAAATACTGGATAATCCGCTTTTTGCCAGCGGTGACATTCGCGAGGATGCGGCGTTTTTCCATATGAGCCGCCATTTGCGCACGATGATTAAGAAGAATTGGAGCATAACATGAAACATACCCTTTTCACTTACGTTGGTGCTGCGGCGATCCTTTTCTTCCTTTGGCAGATGGTCTCTTTGGCTCTTGATTTGCCCATAGTGCCAAGCCCCTGTAAGGTTCTTCTTTGTTTACATCAGATATTTTCTTCTACGCTTGCTGTTCATACGTTTTTTAGCTTGGGCAGAATTGCCGCCGGGCTTTTTTTTGCTGTATGCATCGGCTATCCCTTTGGCATATTCATGGGATATACCAATATCGCAGATCGCATGTTTGCGCCATTCGTCTATCTTTTATATCCTGTGCCTAAGATCGCACTTTTGCCGATTTTCATGCTGCTTGCAGGAGTGGGTGAAATCTCTAAGATTTTAATGATCTTTCTCATCATTGTTTTTCAAGTTGTCATCGCCGTGCGTGATGCGGTGCGGTCGATTCCTCAAGAAACATATATTCCGCTCTTGTCCCTTGGCGCTTCTCCATTTGCCATTTTTCATCATATTCTGTGGCCGGCATCGTTGCCCAAATTTATCACTGCTGTGCGTGTAGCTATGGCAACGGCAATTTCCGTTTTGTTTTTTACGGAAACCTTTGGCTCTCAGCATGGTCTGGGGTGTTTCATCATGGACGCATGGCTGCGTGTCAATTATTTGGAAATGTATGCAGGGATTGTTGTTCTTAGTCTGCTCGGTCTTTCTCTTTTTTCCCTTCTTGACTTGTTGGAAGCGCGGTTCTGTCGCTGGCAATATAAATAAGTCTTTTGGGTGATTACAAAGGTCTAAAATCCTAAAATTTGAAAAATTATCCATAAAGAGTGACAAGGTACGTCAATTGTTGTATAATTAAAGAAGATTAAAAGGACATTTAGCGTATGATGGGAATGAGTAGGATATGCCGATCAAAAATACCATGGAAGAGTTCGTCAAGCATAATCTTGATACGATTTTGCGTATGTATCCCGATTGCTGTTCCTGCGACAAGTGCAGGGAAGACATCATGGCGCTTGCGCTGAATCATCTTCCCCCGAAATATGTATCAACAGACAAGGGCGATTTATTTGCCAGAATATCTTCGATGGATCCTGTCGATAAAGCTTTTATCAGTCAAGAGATTGCCAAAGCTATACAGATCGTTCATGAAGTGCCGCGTCACTAGAAGTAACGGGTTGAAATTCTCTCAAAGAAAGAGCGATGCTGCTTGAAGCAACATCGCTCTTTCTTTGAGAGAATTTTTTAAGGAATACGGATGGATGGGGGGCGATCCGATTTTGCTGTCGTCGTTTGTTTTGTTTGATGGGTTACAAGAATTTTATCAATACGGGCACGATCCATATCGACGATTTCAAAGGTAAAAGCGTCCCATTGACAACGCTCCGTCTCCTTGGGAATATAGCCGAAGTACGAGGTCAAAAAACCTCCCATTGTTTGAAAATGTGCTTTATCTTCATCGGGCAGGGGCGTGTCAATATCAAATTTTTCCTTGAAGTCGTCGATGGAAAAGAGACCGTCCATATACCAGGAATCTTTGCCGCGAGGGATCATCTGCGGTGTGTCAAGCTCGTCGATGTTGAACGATTCGCCGATGATTTCGCTCATGATGTCTGTCAGTGTAAGAAAACCGATGACGCCGCCATACTCGTCGAGTACGACTGCCTCATGAAGTCCGGTTTCACGGAATTTTTCAAGCACGCGAAATGTTTCCATCGAGCGCGGCACGAACATGGGTTGACGTACAAGGGAAGTTAAGTCAAGGCTCTTTTTGTCAAGGCTTGCATTGAGAAGATCTTTGGCATAGAGTACGCCGCAGAAATCATCCAGATTGTCACGACCGACGGGTATGACTGTATCCGGCTTTTCCTTAATCAGCTGCAGATTATGCTCTAAGGAGTCCTCAAGATCGATCCAAAACATCTGTGTGCGCGGCGTCATCAAGGCATAAGCTGTTTGGTCACTCATGTGGAAAATGTTGTCCACCATAGCCTGTTCCGCTTTTTCAAAGGTTCCGTCTTCCGTCCCTTGCTCGATGAGATCTTTAACCTCATCTTCGGTAACCGTATCCGGCATATTGGGATTGATCCCTAAAAAAAGAAGAACGAAATTGGCTGAACTGGAAAGAAATGAAACGGCAGGCCGCGTAATGTATGCAAGGAGATGCAGCCAACGATGGAAGCGGCACAAGTATTTTTCGGGATTTTGCCAGGCGATCTTCTTGGGCAGAAATTCGCCCATGAGGAGGCTGAAGTAAGCGATGAAAACTGTACTTAAGGCGAGTGCTGCGGTATGGGAATAAGGAAAGAAATGCAGCATTTTTGCTAAGAGGGGAGCGATCACACTGCCAATCGTGATGCCAAGGAGTATGCTTGTGAGTGTGATGCCGATCTGCACGACGGGCAGGATTTTCTCCGGCATATCAAGAATTTTCAAAGCGGACAAGGCGTCTTCGTTTCCGTCATCGGCAAGTTTTTCCAAACGACTTTTATGACTTTCTAAGATGGCAGTTTCAACTAAGGCAAAGAAACTGCTTGCTGCTACAAGAAGAACGATCGCGATGATGAATAGTGGTAACTCTGGGTTATCCAAGAGAGGGCACATCCTTTTCTGCATGATGGGATAGGTTTTGCATCGGGGTATTTGGGAAATCACGGATAATTCTGCACCGATTTGAATGCGTTCGTTTTATCTGTGTTTCCTTTGATGAAACATGCGACACGCCTATTATAACACAATGCGGCAAATACTGCATGAAGATCGCTGCATGAAAATCTTGTGGCAGGAATAATGGAATGAATAACGAATGGTATAGAGGAGTTACAGATATTGCAGTCGAAGGAGCGAAAATAAACGATGGGATTTTCCAAAGTGAAGTTCATCATAGCAGCAGGATTGACGGTTGTTTTGACAGCAATTATCGGGGGAGGCTTGGCTTATCATGCTTCTTGCCGTGGACGCATCCTTTACGGTGTGCAGAGCGATGGACATTCTCTCTTTGGTATGACGCAGCAGGAGGCGGAGCATTATTTCGAACAGCTTGGGCAGAGAAAGCTCTCCGGGCATACGATTTCTCTGCGCAGTAACGGAAATGTATGGAAGCTGCAGCCGCAGGAGTTCTCTGTAAAGCCTTTGGCGAAAGCTACAGCAGAGCAGGCGTATAATGCCGGACGTACGGGCACCGTTATGCAGCAGATTGCAGAACAGATCAAGAATGCCGTATATGGCTGCAACATTCCTTTTACGGCAAGTTACGATGAAGGTTTGCTGCAGCAAAAGATAGAGAGTATAGCAGAGGATGTGCTTGTGCAGCCGGTCAATGCGGCGTGTGAGATCGATGCCAACGGGGTCATTCATCATGTTCAGGGAAAGTCGGGAAAGATGCTGGATGTACCGGCTGCATTGCAGGCAGTGGGGCAGCCGCTCAGGGAGATGCAGTCGGCGATCATTGAATTGCCCATAGCGGAAAATCCGCCTTTTGTCGGTACGGATGACGTTAAAAATGTCAATGCTGTACTCGCAAGTTATACGACGTATTATCGTCACGGCGCCCGTGGGGATAACATTGCTTTGGCGGCACAGCAGCTTAACGGGGTTTTGATTCGCAGCGGGGCAAGTTTTTCTTTTAATGAGATCGTGGGAACACGCACGGCAAATGCCGGCTATAAGTATGCTGCCGTCCTCATCAACGGGAAGTCTGTGCCAGGCATTGGCGGCGGCGTCTGCCAAGTCAGTTCCACGCTCTATAATGCGATCCTTTTGGCGGGACTTAATCCTACGGAGCGGTTTTCTCATTTTATTCCTTCGTCGTATTGTCCGCCGGGGCTTGATGCTACGGTGGCGGATGATTTGATTGATTTTCGGTTCATGAATCCATTGCCGCATAGTGTTTATATTTTGGCGAATGCGGATGGCAAAAAGGTTACCGTGCAAGTGCTTGGCACGCAGGCAGATCTTCAGGGAAAACAGATTTCTGTGGAAACGGTTGGATCGAGCAAAAAGCCGTCGGTTTATCGCATCTACCGCGCGAATGGTCAGGTTGTCGAGCGGGAATATTTACATACGGATTCCTATTCATGACCTTTTATCTATGGAAACATAAGGGAAAGAGATGCCTATGGAACAGAAAAAGATCATCGTAGGAGCGACAGGGGCAAGCGGCTTGCCGCTCTTGCTTGAATGCTTGAAACTCATTCGAGCGGCTGAGGGATTTTCCTCCGCTTTGATGATGACACACGGCGCAGAACTTACGCTCAAACATGAGATGGCGATGGAAAGAGCGGATGCCGCAGAACTTGCTGATGAAATATTTGCCATTGATGAAATCGGCGCAGGGCCTGCCAGTGGTTCGTATCGCGCTGTGGGGATGCTCGTCGTGCCCTGCTCGATGAAGACGCTCGCCGGCATATACTGCGGCTATGCAGACAATCTGCTGCTGCGTTCCGCCGATGTGATGCTCAAGGAGAAGCGTCCTCTCGTTCTTGCCGTCCGTGAATCGCCGTTGAGTCCCATACATCTGCGCAACATGCAAGAGCTTGCGCTTTTGCCGACGGTTCATATCGTGCCGCCCATGCTGGTGTTTTACAACAAGCCGAAGTCTCTCGAAGAGATGATGCAGCAGATCGCGGCAAGGCTGCTCGCCCCCTTCGGACTTATGGCTGAAGAATATCGTCCTTGGCAAGGCCTTTGAAGAAATGCTACAGAGGAGTGAAGCAAAATGAAGTTGACCTTTCTGGGCGCTGCCCATACGGTTACCGGCTCCTGCTATTTGTTGGAGAGCGAGGATCGAAAAATTTTGGTGGATTGCGGCATGTTCCAAGGCGGCCGCCGCATACGGGAGCTGAATTATAAAGAATTTTGTTTCAATCCGGCAGAAATTGACTGTGTTGTTTTGACGCACGCGCATATCGACCATTGCGGGCTTGTGCCGAAACTTTATCGCGAGGGTTTCAAAGGGAATGTTTATGCGACGAAGGTGACGTGTGAATTGGCGCATATCATGCTGCCGGATTCTGCGCATATTCAAGAGCATGATTCTGAAGTTCTGAACCGCAAGAGTCAGCGAAGCGGTGATCTGTTGATTCAGCCGCTCTACACGATGGATGATGCAGAAGCGTCGCTTAAGCATTTCATACCGAAGTCATACAATGAGCTTTTCCGTGTGGAAAGCAACATCGAAGTGCGCTTTCGTGATGCCGGGCATATCATAGGATCCGCCATTGTAGAAATGTATGTGGAGGAAAATGGCGAGAGAACAAAGCTCGTATTTTCCGGTGATTTGGGACAGCCCGATCAGCCTATTATCAAGGATCCGACGATCATTGATGGGGCGGATTACCTGCTGCTCGAATCGACATACGGGGATCGTCTGCATCAAGTCTATGACAAGGAAACGACGCTCCTCGAAGCTGTGCAGGATACGATGGAGCGCGGCGGCAATCTCATCATTCCGGCGTTTGCAGTCGGACGCACACAGACGCTGCTCTATTACTTTTATAAGCTATGGAAAGACGGATTGATGGAAGATGTGCCGATCATCCTTGACAGTCCTATGGCGATTGCTGCAACGCGCGTATTTATGGAAAATATGCAGGAATTTGATGAGACGACTATTGAGCTTTTGGACAAGAACGGCGGCGGGCTGCCGCAAATGCCACAGCTTCGTATCTGCAAAACCGCAGAAGAATCACGCGCATTGAATTCAGAGGCGAGTTCTGCCATCATCATTTCGGCAAGCGGCATGGCGGATGCCGGACGGATTCTTCATCATCTCAAGCACAATCTCTGGCGGCCTGAATCGACGATTCTCTTCGTCGGCTATCAGGCTGAGGGCAGCTTGGGACGCCGACTCCTTGACGGTGTGAAGCGTGTCAAGGTCATGGGCGAGGAAATCGCGGTCAAAGCGAATATTCAGATGCTGGAAGGCTTTTCTGCCCATGCGGACATGCATCAGATCCTCGACTGGTTTGCACCGATCCAAGATCCGAATCCTGCGCGCGTATTCATCGTTCATGGCGAACCGTCCGCCTCGGAGTCGCTTGCCGAGCAAATTGAAAAGCGATTCAAGACAAAGACGTACATCCCTTTCTTTGGCGATTCTATTCTCATGACGGGACGCAGCCATGAGATTCATGAATCCCATCTGCCGGAAGTCTCCGTCGAGAAGGAGATGGAGGATTTCCTGCGTACGGTCGATTCAACGTATCGCCAGCAAAGGAGACGCCTCTTGCAGTATGTCGTGCGCAATCCGCAGCAGATGGAAGTCGTCATACGCACGGTGCAGAAGGGCTGGAACTATATGAAGAAGCTGTTTGCTACCTTCAATGTCTGAGGAGTTTTCATTGACAGCCGGAAATACATGTGGTAAGATTCGAAACAGATAAAGTACATAGAGATGTGCCTTTGAAATTGGTCCTGTGAGGCTGATAAAGGGAGCCGTAAAGGTGTGGGCTTGAAGAGCCGCATCCTTGCCATGCACAAAAGCTTTCTTATGCCTTGCATAAGAAAGCTTTTTTCTCTTCTGGGCAAGCATTGAGGGAGTGAGTCGCTTGAACAAAAATCCTGTTTCTCTACGTGGCAAAAACATTTTGGGTCTGGAGGATTTCTCTCCGGAGGAAATCCAGCTCGTTCTTGACTCTGCCAAGGGCATGAAGAATGTGATCCACAGGGATATCAAGAAGCTTCCAACGCTGCGGGGAAAGTCTATCGTCACATTGTTTTATGAGCCGAGTACGAGAACGCGCTCTTCTTTTGAGCTTGCAGGAAAGTATCTTGGCGCTGATGTCGTAAATATCACCGCAGGGACGAGCAGCATCGTCAAGGGCGAGAGTCTGCGCGATACGCTGCTGACGGTTGAAGCGATGGGAGTCGATGCCATTGTCATGCGTCACAAGGCGGAAGGTGCGGCGGCTTATGCAGCGCAGGTCGTATCCCCTGTGATCGTCAATGCGGGGGACGGCGCACATGCACATCCATCCCAAGGGCTTCTGGACTTATTTACGATCTTACAATACAAAAAGACGTTGCGTGGCTTGAAGGTCGCTATCATCGGCGATATCTTGCACAGCCGCGTGGCTCGCTCGGATATATGGGGTATGCGCAAGATGGGGATGGAAGTGCATTTGGCGGGGCCAAGGACGCTGCTGCCGCGCTTTCTGGAGGAAGAGCCGGGCGTATTTGTACATGACTGTATCGAAGACGCTGTCTGCGACGCCGATGTCATCAATGTGCTGCGCATACAGCTGGAGCGGCAAAAGGCGGGATTGTTTCCATCCATGCGCGAATACGCCCGCATTTTTGGCTTGAGCGAGGAGCGTTTGAAGCTGGCGAAAGATGATGTGCTCGTGCTGCACCCGGGACCGATGAACAAAGGGCTGGAAATCTCGCCGCGCGTAGCGTACAGCAGCAATTCCGCCATACAGGAGCAGGTGCAGAACGGCGTGGCAGTTCGCATGGCGCTCTTGGCATTGGTCTTGATTGGAGGAAAGCAAAATGAAACAGATCTTTAAGGGCGGTCGCGTCGTAGATCCGAAAAACGGTGTGGATGAAAAGGCGGATATTCTCGTGGAAAACGGCGTTGTCCGAGAGGTCGCGTCCTATATCATGGATGAAAACGCAGAAATCATCGACGTCAGCGGCAAGGTAATCGTCCCGGGACTCATTGATATGCACACACACTTGCGCGAACCGGGACAAGAGGCAAAGGAAGATTTCCTCTCCGGCTCGCAAGCGGCGGCGGCAGGCGGCTTTACAACCGTCGCCACGATGCCGAATACAAGCCCTGTGGTTGATACCGTCGCTTTGGTGCGCAGCTTGCAGGCGCGCGCTGAGGAAGTCGGCATCGTCCATATCGAAATCATCGGCGCGCTGACGAAAGGACAGAAAGGCGAGGAACTTGCAGAGATCGGCGATATGAGTTTGGCAGGCGCTGTGGCATTTTCCGATGATGGGCATTATGTGAAATCCGCCAAGATCATGATGAACGGCATGGATTATCTGAGAAATTTTGATAAAATTATCATCGACCACGATGAAGAATTGTCGCTTATTGAAGAAGGCGTTATGAATGAAGGGCATCGGAGCGCTATGCTCGGCATGAAGGGGCGGCCTACCGTGGCGGAAGATATTGCCGTGGCGCGTGATATTTTGCTCGCGGAATATGTCGATGCGCCTGTCCATGTCGCGCATATCAGCTCGGCACGCGCGGCAGACCTTGTGCGTGAGGGAAAGCGGCGCGGCGTGAAAGTCACGGCAGAGGTCACGCCGCATCATCTCATCTTAACGGACGACTGCGTGCAGCTTACGGATTCTTCCACCAAGGTTAATCCGCCGCTGCGCGGGCAGAAGGATGTTGAGGCTATGTTGGAGGCGCTGAAGGACGGCACCATCGACATCGTCGTTTCCGACCATTCGCCGCACGCCGCAGAGGAAAAAGATCGCGAATACATGTATGCGCCGAGCGGCTTTCCGGGACTTGAGACGACCTTGGGGCTTCTTTTGACGGAGCTTTACCACAAAGGCAAGATGGATTTGCCCGCGCTCATTGCCAAGATGACCTCTGCGCCGGCCGCACTCTTCCATCTGAATGCAGGCAGTTTGGAAGCAGGTATGCCGGCAGATATTACGGTCATCGACCTCGATAAGGAATGGGTCGTAGATGCCGAACAGTTTTATACGCGCGGCACACACTCGCCATACGTCGGCTATCGTTTGAAGGGCAAGGCTGTGATGACGGTGGTCGATGGCCGCATCGTGATGCGCGATGGAAAAGTCCTTGCGAGAGAAGAGGAGAATGTCGGATGAAAGGAACATTGGTCTTAGAAGATGGCAGCGCTTTCTCCGGCAAATTGCTCGATGAAGCGAAAGCCTTTGGCGAGGTCGTATTCAACACGGGAATGACAGGCTATCAGGAAGTTTTGACGGATCCGTCGTATTGCAGCCAGATCGTGATTTTGACGTATCCGATGATCGGCAACTACGGCGTGGCAAAAAACTTCATGGAATCAAGGAAATCCTTTGTCAACGGATTCATTATAGCCGAGCTTTGTGACGTCGGCAGCAACTGGCAGTCGGAAGGGGAGCTGCCGGCTTTTCTGCGAGAGCAGAATGTGCCCTGCCTGTACGGCGTAGATACGCGTGCCGTGACGCGTCACATTCGCTCTGTCGGCACGATGAAAGGCGTCATCGTGCCGGAAGGTGTATCGAAGGAAGCGATGGATCGACTGCTCGCGCAGCCTCTGCAAAAAGATGTTGTAGCGACTGTGACGACGAAAGAACCCTATCGGTGGGAAGCGGAGTGCGCCGACGCACCGCATATCGTCGTCATGGATTTCGGCATCAAGCAGAACATTCTGCGCTCCTTGCATGCATTCGGCTTTCGTCTTACGGTTGTGCCGGCGCATACGTCGGCGGAAGAAATCCTTGCGCAAAATCCCGACGGCATTTTTCTCTCCAACGGTCCGGGCGATCCGCAGGATGTTCCCGATATCATCGCCGAAGTAAAGAAACTCATCGGCAAGAAGCCGTTGTTTGGCATTTGCTTAGGACATCAGTTGTTTGCTCTCGCTATGGGAGCAAATACATATAAGCTGAAATTCGGTCATCGCGGCTCGAATCAGCCCGTCAAAAATTTGGCGATGAACCGCGTGCATATTTCGTCGCAGAATCATGGATTTGCCGTTGAAGAAGCTTCTCTAAAGGGGCTGCCGCTTGAAGTCACGCATCGTGCCGTCAATGATGATACGATTGAAGGACTGCGCCATACGGAGCTTCCGATTTTCACCGTGCAGTATCACCCCGAAGCCTCGCCGGGACCAGAGGACAATCGCTATTTGTTCGAACAGTTCCGCTCGATGCTCAAGGAGGCGAAATAGATATGCCGAAGAAAGATTATTTGAAAAAGGTCATGGTTATCGGCTCGGGGCCGATCATCATCGGACAGGCGGCAGAATTTGACTATGCCGGTTCGCAGGCGTGCCGTTCCCTAAAAGAAGAGGGGCTGGAAGTCGTCCTCGTCAACAGCAATCCGGCGACGATCATGACGGATACACATATTGCTGACCGCGTTTACATCGAGCCTTTGACCGTGGAGTTTCTTGAGGAAATTATCGCGAAGGAAATGCCGGACGGGCTTCTTGCAACGCTCGGCGGGCAGGCGGGTTTGAATCTTGCCGTAAAGCTGTCGGAAAAGGGCGTCTTGGAGAAGTATCACGTGGAGCTTCTCGGGACGAGTCTTGAGGCGATCAAAAAGGCGGAAGACCGCGAGCTTTTTAAGGAAACGATGCAAAAACTCGGTGAGCCGATCCCGGAGAGTACGATCGTCGATGATGTGGAATCCGCCGTCGGCTTTGCCAACGAAATAGGCTATCCGCTGATCGTGCGCCCCGCCTATACGATGGGCGGCACGGGCGGCGGCATTGCCGAGAACGAAGAAGAACTCATTGAAACGGTCATCAAGGGACTCAAGTACAGCATGATCGGGCAGGTGCTGATCGAGCGCAGTGTTGCCGGCTGGAAGGAAATCGAGTACGAGGTCATGCGCGACGGCAACGATAACTGTATCACGGTCTGCAACATGGAAAACTTCGATCCCGTGGGCGTCCATACAGGAGACAGCATCGTTGTCGCGCCTTCGCAGACGCTTTCCGATCACGACTATCAAATGCTGCGCAGCGCATCTTTGCGTATCATTCGCGAGCTAAACATCGAGGGCGGCTGCAACGCGCAGTACGCGCTCGATCCGAACAGCAATCGCTACTATGTCATTGAAGTCAATCCGCGCGTCAGCCGCTCATCCGCCTTGGCTTCGAAAGCGACGGGCTATCCCATCGCGAAAGTTTCGGCGAAGATCGCCATAGGCTATTCCCTCGATGAAATTACAAATGCCGTGACGCAGAAAACGAAAGCATGTTTTGAACCGTCGATTGACTATTGTGTCGTCAAGTTCCCGCGCTGGCCGTTCGATAAATTCGTCTTTGCAGACCATACGCTTGGCACGCAGATGAAAGCGACGGGCGAAGTCATGTCCATCGACCGCAACTTTGAAGGCGCGATCTTGAAAGCGGTCCGCTCCTTGGAAATCGGCGTGAAGCGTCTCTATATGCCGGAAATGGACGATTGGAGCGATGAAAAGCTCAAAAAATCGTTGGAAAAAATCAACGATGAGCGAATCTTTGCGATTGCCGAAGCATTTCGCCGAGGGATTGCCGATGTAGATGAGGTCTATGACCTTACGAAAATCGACCGTTGGTTTCTGCGCAAGATCAAACGCATCGCTTCCGTGGAAATTCAGCTCATGCAGGAGGAAGTCACGCCCAAACATCTCATCGAAGCGAAAAAAATCGGTCTTTCCGACGCCTCGATTGCCGAGCTGTCCGGCAGGACGATGAACGAGATCCGCACGATGCGCAAGGCGATGAAACTCCTGCCGTGTTACAAGATGGTCGATACATGCGCTGCAGAATTTGAAGCGATGACGCCATATTACTACTCCACGTTCAACGCGCAGGAAGATGAGGTGGAAACGGGCACACAAAAGCGCAAGATCATTGTACTCGGCTCGGGCCCCATCCGCATCGGACAGGGCGTCGAGTTCGACTATTGCTCGGTTCACTCGGTTTGGGCGCTGCGCGAAATGGGCTATGAGGCCATCATCATCAACAACAACCCCGAAACGGTCAGCACGGACTTCGACATATCGGACCGACTGTATTTCGAGCCGCTGACGGTCGAGGATGTGTTGAATATCGTCGATAAGGAGCAGCCGGAGGGCGTCATCGTGCAGTTTGGCGGACAGACCGCCATCAATTTGGCGTCGTCGCTGCAAAAGGCAGGCGTGCATGTTTTCGGTACATCGGTAGACGATATTGATCGTGCGGAAGATCGCGAGCGTTTCGAAGAGGTGCTGCGTCAGACGCATATTCCTTGCCCCAAGGGCATCAGCGTCACCGATGTAGAAGCCGCCGTCGAAGGCGCTGCGGAGATCGGCTATCCCGTCATGGTGCGTCCGTCGTACGTCCTTGGCGGCAGAGCTATGGAAATCGTTTACAAAGAAGAGGAACTGCGCGATTATCTGAATCGTGCCGTCAAGGTCACGCCCGATCATCCCGTGCTCGTCGATCGCTACATGCAGGGGACAGAGGTCGAAGTCGACGGTATCTGCGACGGCGTGACGGTCGTCATTCCGGGCATCATGGAGCATATCGAGCGTGCCGGCGTTCACTCGGGCGACAGCATCGCCGTTTATCCGCCGCAGACGCTTCCGGCGCGTGTGCTTTATACCATCATCGACTATACGAAGCGCCTTGCCTTGAATCTTCATGTCAAAGGAATGCTCAACATTCAATACGTCGTCGTCAATGACGAAGTCTATGTCATCGAAGTCAATCCGAGATCGAGCCGTACGGTACCTTTCTTGAGCAAGGTCACCGATGTCAAGATGGTCAATCTTGCGACGCGGGCGGCGATGGGGCAGTCCTTGGAAAAGATGGGATATTTCTCTGGTCTTGTGCCGCCGAAGCCCTATGTCGCCGTCAAAGCCCCTGTGTTCTCGTTCGCCAAGATGCAGGACGTCGATATCTCCCTTGGTCCGGAAATGAAGTCTACAGGCGAGGTCATGGGCATCGACTACCACTACGCGCGGGCGCTTTACAAGGCAATTGCAGGTGCGGGTATGAACATGCCGAAGAACGGCCGCATCTTATTCACCGTAGCGGATAAAGATAAAGAGGAACTAAAGCAGCTTGCCAAAGCCTTTTATGAACTCGGCTTCCAAATTGCCGCGACGGAAGGTACAGCGCGCGCGATACAGTCTATGGGCATCGACTCAGACATCGTGGGCAAAGTGCATGAACGCAGCACGGATATCATCCAGATGATTAAGACAGGGCAGATTCAAATGGTCGTCAACACGCTGACGCAGGGCAAAGGATCTGCACGCGACGGTTTCAAGATTCGCCGCGCGACGGTGGAGCATGGCATCGTCTGCCTGACCTCGCTGGATACAGCTTGGGAAGTATTGCGCGTCCTGTCCTTCATGCAGCAGCGCCGTTTGGTCTATGCGTTGGCTCTGCAGGACTATGTCGGCGGCGGCGACGATCTCGCCTAACGGGCTTGTCGGAGTCAAGATTTCATAGCGCTTAAAAAGCATAATGAAATCTAAGACTCCGTCGGCGCCCTAACGGGCTTGTCGGAGTCAAGATTTCATAGCGCTTGGAAAGCATAATGAAATCTAAGACTCCGTCGGCGCCCTAACGGGCTTGTCGGAGTCAAGATTTCATAATATAATAAAACGAAATGGAGAAGCGGATGCTGAATGGGGGTTGTTGGCATTGAAGAGCATGACGGGATTTGGCGCGGCAGGGCAAGAGAATGAAGATTACAAAGTTCATGTGGAAGTGAAGTCGGTCAATCAGCGCTATTTGGATATATCGTTTTCCATGCCGCGTGCTCTCAATGTCTTTGAAAATGACATGCGCAATGTCATCAAAAAGTACTCGGCGCGCGGCAAGGTCGATGTGAACATCGTTTTTCATGACAAGCGTGAAAAGGAAGCGACGATTGTCGTTGACAAGAACTTGGCGCATGCCTACCAGACGGCTCTCTATGCGCTTGGCGATTTCCTGCATTTGACACCGCCTGCCGATGTATGTAAAATAGCCTTGTATCCCGATGTGCTGCGTGTACACGAGGAAAGCCGCGATGTTTTGGACAGCCGCGAGATCCTGTTTGCTTCCTTGGAGAGCGCTTTAGAGCATTTTTCTGCGATGCGTAAGAAGGAAGGCGAACATACGCGCCGCGATTTCGAACCGCGCCTTGATTTCCTCGCCGAATCGGTCGAAAAGCTCTCGGGTTTTGAGCCGGAAATCGTCGAGCGATATCGCGCGCATCTGACGTCTGTCCTTGGCGAGATGCTCAAAGGGCAGGGCGTCGATGAAATGCGCATCATGCAGGAAACGGTGCTGTATGCTGACCGCATCAGCTACAATGAGGAAGTCGTGCGTCTCAAGAGCCACATCGCCCAGTTTCGGGAGACGATTGAAGAAGAAGCGACGCCCATCGGCAGAAAGCTCGACTTTTTGATTCAAGAGATCAATCGCGAGACGAATACGATCGGCGCCAAGGCGAATTTCACCCAGGCGGCGAAGATCGTCGTTGAGATCAAAAGTGAAGTCGAGAAGCTGCGTGAACAAGTGCAGAACATCGAGTGAAGCGAGGGATGCAGTATGGACATCAAGCTCATCAACATCGGGTTCGGCAACATCGTTTCGGCGAATCGCGTCGTGGCGATCGTCAGCCCCGAGTCGGCGCCGATCAAGCGTATCATACAGGAGGCACGCGAAGGCGGCAGGCTCATCGACGCCACTTACGGCAGGCGCACGCGAGCCGTCGTCGTCATGGACAGCGATCATGTGATTCTTTCCGCTGTGCAGCCGGAGACTGTGGCGCACCGCGTGCTTGAGCCCGATGCGCCGGATGCAAAAGGAAAAGAGGACGGCAAATGAGAAAAGGACTTTTAGTCGTTGTTTCCGGTCCATCGGGCGCCGGAAAAGGTACGATTTGTCATGCGCTTTTGGAAAAAGAGCCGCATCTCGCCTACTCTGTCTCTGCTACGACGAGAAAGCCGCGTGCAGGAGAGATCGAGGGGGAAAGCTATTACTTTCTTTCGGTTGAAGCGTTTGAAGAAATGATCGAAAAGGATGCTCTTCTTGAATGGGCGAAAGTGTATGACAACTACTACGGAACCCCCTTGAAGAAAGTGGAGGAAAAACTCGCAGCGGGCGAGGATATCCTGCTTGAAATCGACACGCAGGGCGCGATGAAGGTGCGCGAAAAGTTTCCCGAAGGTGTATTTATCTTCATTTTACCGCCGTCGCTCGCCGAACTTGAAAGGCGCATTCGCGGACGCGATACGGAAACGGAAGAGGTTTTGCAAAAACGTCTCAAGGCGGCGGTTGAGGAAATCGAAGTGGGGCGGCTTTATAAGTATGTCGTCATCAACGATGAGGTGAAGCGTGCGGTTGCTGCCGTACGTGCCGTCTTAGCGGCAGAGAAGCGTCTTGTCGTGCGCAATGAGGAACTTTTTGACGAGATGGAAAAGGGAAGGGAAGAGTAAACATGAGCATGGCAGATCCTTCGATCAATAAACTTTTGGATGTAGTTGACAGCCGCTATACGCTTGTTGTCTTGGCGGCGAAGCGTGCGCGGCAGCTTCTCGGCGGCGAGGAACCGAAAGTTGCCGCGAAGTCGACGAAAGATGTGACGATTGCCTTGGAGGAGATTGCTGAGGGGGACATTCTCTATCGGCGCAGCAAAGGCGGCATCAAATAATGATTCTTGAGGGTAAGAAGATTGTTCTGGGCGTCACGGGAGGGATTGCCGCTTATAAGGCGGTGGAAGTTGCGAGCCGTCTGCGAAAAAAAGGGGCAGAGGTTCACGTCGTCATGACGAAGGAAGCCGCCCGATTCATCGCACCTCTGACCTTCCGAGAGATCACGGGACAGCCGGTATCGCTTGATATGTGGCAGGAGCCTGCGCATTGGAACGTCGAGCATATCGCTCTTGCGCGCCTTGCGGACATCGTCCTCATCGCGCCTGCGACGGCGAATATCATCGCCAAGGCGGCGGCGGGCATTGCCGACGACCTGTTGACGACGACGCTGCTTGCGATGACAGCGCCGATTTTTTTCGCGCCTGCGATGAATCATGCGATGTACGAAAACCCCGTGACGCAGGAAAATATGGCGAAGCTCGAAGCGCGCGGCTGGCATAAGATTGCGCCTGCGACGGGGTATTTGGCATGTGGTGTGACGGGTGTGGGACGTTTGCCTGAACCTGTGGACATTGTGCGTGCGTTGGAGGAAGCGGGAGAGTGCAGCAAGTCGCTCGCCGGCAAAAAGGTGCTCGTGACCGCAGGCGGTACGCTGGAAGCGATCGATCCTGTGCGCTTCATCGGCAATCGCTCAAGCGGCAAGATGGGGTATGCCGTCGCAAAGGAAGCGGCGCGGCGCGGCGCAGACGTCGTGCTTATTGCGGGCGGCGCCGTTGCTCTCGCTGATCCGCATGGCGTGCGCGTTCTGCATACGGAATCGGCGCTTGCCATGCGGGGCGCCGTCCTGCAGGAAGCGGAGGACGCCGATATCGTCATCAAGGCGGCGGCTGTCGCCGACTATCGTCCGAAGGAAGCAGCGGCGCACAAGATCAAGAAGAACGATGCTGAATTGACGCTCATCTTGGAGAAGAATCCCGACATCCTGCTGGAACTCGGCGCGCGGAAAAAGGCGCGGCAGATCCTCGTCGGCTTTGCGGCGGAAACGCAGAACCTCCTCGGTTATGCAAAAGAAAAGCTCAAGAAGAAAAATCTTGATCTCATCGTGGCGAATGATGTGACGTGCCCTGACGCAGGATTCAATACGGAAACGAATCTTGTGAAGATTGTGGCGCGCGACGGCTCCGTTGAGGAGGTCCCCTTGATGAGTAAACAGGCGGTGGCAGTACATCTTCTT
>NZ_JBQNBV010000016.1:0-24204 GCF_052169755.1 Selenomonas sp.
TTTCTGTAAGGGCGGCGCACAATGTCCACAAAGTGGACGTTTGTGCGTGTAGTTTGCGCTTCTTTCTCTTGCAGAAGTTTGCAATTCGATTTATAATGATTGTACCAGGGTGGGAAATCCCACAAAGTGAAACGGAGGTCATATCCATGTCAACTGCAGTACAAGGTCGATATCATGCCCATTTAGATGCAAAAAAACGCTTGACACTGCGCGGTGCAAAATATGAATATTATGAAGTCCGAGAATATGACAACGGCGTCATTCTTCTTGAACCGCGCGAATTGGTGTTGCCGGACAATGTGTCGAAGAGAACCCTGCAAATGATGGATGAATCCATTCGCAATCTCGATGCAGGAAATGTTTCTGCACCGATTGATATATCAAGAGTCTGAGCATGGCGTTTTCCATTCGCATGGGCGTCCCTGAAATGCTTGCTCTTTGGAATCGTCTGTACCAAGCCAATATTGACGGCAGCATTTCCAAAACGGATGCCGATCTCTACAAAAAATGGAGCAAAGCCTTAAGGCTCCTTTCCTGCAATCCGTTTTATCCCAGCCTCAACACGCACGAAATTCCTGACTTGAGCAGGCGATACGGGCGAAAGGTTTGGCAATCCTACTTGGAGAATCGAAGCAGCCGTGCCATGCGCATGTATTGGGTATATGGTCCAGAGCAAAAGGACATCACCATCATCGGCTTGGAACCGCATCCAGATGACAAGAAGAACGGCGCCTACGATAAGGTTACGCTATCCAAGCTAAAGCCGCTCGAATGAATCCAGCAAAAAGGGGCTGCCGCACATTTTGTGCAGCAACCCCCTTTTTCATACCGCGATATCAATATTGTTGCCGACCGCAGGGTCGAGGCTTTCCAACATCTCGCCCACAGCTTCTTCCGTCGTATCCATCGCCATCTTCATGACAGAGATGCCAAGCTGCTGCGTAAAGCGCGCCTGGTTCATATCGACTGACATCGCCGCTATGCTCATATCCATCGAAATCGCTCCTTTCCTTTCTTATTTATCGTACATATAAGAGGAAAGCTTAAAGTTTGCCGGCAAAGCCGCTTGCGGCGGCTACGCTTCATCCCTCTCCAACAAAAATTCTTCAAAGACGCGGTTGCCGAACTTCATGCCCTGCGCCGTCAGCCGAATGCTCGCCGCCGTCTCTTCGACAAGTCCCGCCGTCTGCAATCGCGCGATCACTTCGCCGTAGACCTCGCGCACATCCGAGGCGAATGTCTCGCGAAAGCGGCGTTTATCAATGCCATACGCCGTGCGAAGCGCAAGGAAGGCGAATTCTTCGATATGGCTTTCGCGCGAGCAAGGCGCTTCTTCCCTCGCAGGCGACAGCCCCGCCTCGATGCAGGCGATGTAGCGGCAAAGACCCTTCTCGTTCTCCATGCGCCGCCCTCGCCAATACGAGTGCGCCGCTGCGCCGAGACCGATGTAGGGCACGTCCTGCCAATAGGCGAGGTTGTGGCGGCTCTCTTCACCCGCTTTCGCGTAATTCGAAATCTCATAGCGATGATAGCCGAGGCGCGGCAGTTCCGCCGTGATATAGTCGTACATATCGCCGCACTCGTCATCCGTCGGCAGATGAAGCCGTCCCGTCTCTTCCATGCGGGCGAACGGCGTGCCGTCCTCGACGGCAAGTCCATAGACGGAGATGTGACCGATGTCGAGCGCAGCGGCTCGCGCCACACTGTCTTTGAGATCGGCAAGCGTCTGTCCAGGCAGTCCGTACATGAGGTCGAGGCTCACGCGAAATCCCGCTTCTTTCGCCATGCGCACAGCATCTTCCGCTTCCCGCGCCGTATGAATGCGCCCGATGGCAGAGAGCAGCGCGTCGGAAAACGACTGCACACCGAAGCTCAGACGGTTGACGCCCGCCGCCAAGAGTCGCTTGAGAAGCGCCGCGTCCACCGTGCCGGGGTTCGCTTCGACGGTGAATTCCTCCCCGCCCATCAGTCGAAAGCTCTCGCGCAGGGCGCAGATGACAGCGAGAAGGTCGTCTGCCAAAAGCGCCGTCGGCGTGCCGCCGCCGATGTAGAGGGTACGCACCGTTCCTTCCTGCAAACGACGACAGCCCTGCGCCGCAATCTCGCGGCACAGGGCTTTTCGATAGCGGCTCATCCAGCGCTCTTCTCCTGCGTATGAGGGGAAATCGCAGTAAAAGCACTTGCGGCGGCAGAAGGGAATGTGAACATACACGCCGAAATCGCCCATGCCGGAGCCCCCTTTTCCTTCCGGATTCTCGCTTATCCCCGCCGCTCGGCAGTTCCCCGCAGCAAAAGGAAGCGCAGAACCTCGTGGGAATCAGTCGATCTTCAGAATCGCCATGAAGGCTTCCTGCGGCACTTCGACGCTGCCGACCGCCTTCATGCGCTTCTTGCCTTCCTTCTGCTTTTCGAGCAACTTGCGCTTTCTCGATATGTCGCCGCCGTAGCACTTGGCGAGCACGTCTTTTCGCATGGCGCGCACGTTCTCTCGCGCGATGATCTTGTTGCCTACCGCCGCCTGGATCGGAATCTCGAACATCTGCTGCGGGATGATCTCCTTGAGCTTCTGCGCGAGCTGGCGGCCGCGCGTCGCGGCGCGGTCGGCGTGGACGATGGTCGAGAGCGCATCGACAGGATCGCCGTTCAAGAGAATGTCGAGCTTCACGAGCCGCGATTGACGATAGTCGGCCAGCTCGTAGTCGAGCGAAGCGTAGCCGCGCGTCGTCGACTTCAGACGGTCGAAATAGTCGTAGATGATCTCACTCAATGGAATATGGTAGATAATCATGACGCGGTTCGTGTCGAGGTAGTCCATGCTCTCAAACGTGCCGCGCTTTTCCTGCGAGACTTCCATGACGGGACCGACATAATCCTTCGGCACGATGACCGTCGCCTTGACGAACGGCTCCTCGATGAAGTCAATCACTGTCGGCGGCGGCAGTTTCGACGGGTTGTCAACTTTGAGCATCTCGCCGTTTGTCTTGTGGACGTGGTAAATAACGGACGGCGCGGTCGTGATGAGCTTCATGCCGTATTCACGCTCAAGCCTTTCCTGTATGACATCCATGTGCAGAAGTCCCAAAAAGCCGCAGCGATAGCCAAAGCCGAGCGCAATCGACGTCTCCGGCTCGAAGATCAGCGCGGCATCGTTTAATTGCAGCTTTTCGAGCGCATCCTTCAAGTTGTCATAGTCGGCGCTGTCCACGGGATAAAGTCCGCAGTAAACCATCGGCGTCACGCCGCGATAGCCGGGCAAAGGCTCCGGCGCAGGGTTCTTCGCGCTCGTCACGGTGTCGCCGACAAGCACATCGCGCACGTTCTTCAAGCTGCCCGCGACGAAACCGACCTCGCCCGCCGTCAGCTCGCCGAGTTCTGCAGGCGCGGGACGGAAGCAGCCGACGTCGGTCACCTCGAAGGTCTTGCCCGTCGCCATCATTTTCAGTTCCATGCCCTTCTTGATAGTGCCTTCCATCAGGCGCACGTGCGCGATCGCGCCCTTGTACGAGTCGAAGTACGAGTCAAAGATCAAGGCGCGAAGCGGCGCATCGTCATCCCCAGAGGGCGGCGGGATGCGCTCGACGATGGCATCTAAGATCTCCTCGATGCCCGCGCCCGTCTTCGCCGATGTCAGAATCGCCTCAGATGCGTCAAGCCCGATCGCCTCCTCGATTTCCTCCTTGACGCGCTCGGGATCAGCGCTCGGCAAATCGATCTTGTTGATGACGGGAATGATCTCAAGGTCATGCTCCAGCGCCATATAGACGTTCGCAAGCGTCTGCGCCTCGACGCCCTGCGCCGCATCGACGACGAGCAGCGCCCCCTCGCAGGCAGCGAGGCTTCTCGACACCTCATAGGTGAAATCGACGTGACCCGGCGTGTCGATGAGATTGAGTTCATAGACCTCGCCGTCCTTGCCGCGATAGTGCAGCCGCACGGTCTGCGCCTTGATCGTGATGCCGCGCTCACGTTCCAGCTCCATGTTGTCGAGCACCTGCGCTTCCATTTCACGCTCGGTCAATGTCCCCGTGCTTTCAATGAGGCGGTCGGCGAGCGTCGATTTGCCATGATCGATATGTGCGATGATCGAAAAGTTGCGAATGTATTTATTTTGCATCAAAAATTCCTTTCCCTTTGGGTCGGCTCATTGCAAAAGCGCGGATATATCCTGCACCGTCAATCCGTGTCGCGCAGGATGCGCCGCTCTGCGTTCGGCTCTAAACTCGCACGATAGAGCCACGCGAGATTTGCCGCCGTGTAGGTGCGCAGGCGCAAAAGGCCTGGATATTCCTTGCTGTTTTCGTGTATGCCGTGGAACGTCAGATCGGTTTCCTCCAGATCCTGCCAATTCGTTTTTGGCGTCCAGATTCTGCCCCGCTTCGTACTCACCGTTCCCATCGGCACATTCAAGATACGTTTGAGGAACTGGACCTCCTGCATCGCTCCCTTGGCGTCTTTTTTCGTGACCCACTCCCAGTAAAAAAGCTGCTCGCCCTTAATGCGCATCGTCGCGGTATCGGCAATGGCGCTTTCCTCGCCGCCATCGGGCAGACGCACTTTCCAAAGATCAATCCAACGCGAAGACCCGAGCTTCTCCAATTCACCCATACCGAATACGCTGTCAACGATCGCTGCATAAAACGTCTCATCATACTGCTCCGAAGTCATCTCCTTCTCCGAGCGCGGCGTATGGTTCGACCAGATGATATTTCCCTGACTGTCGTAGAAGTCCTCTTCCAAATAGCGCAGTGTACGGTTCTGCGGATTGACTTCAACGAGTGCGATGCTGTAGGCAAGCGACGACGGATCCGGCAAGATGTCCTTGATGCCATAGTTGTCGATCGTCTCCTTTGCCCCTTCGTAACTGAAGCCTGTCTTGATCCAGCCGTGAATGACCGTCGGCACAGCACGCTCCAATCCCGCGACGTTGAGACTCTTGACGACAGTGACGCCGTTCGGTGCAAAGTACTTGCTGTATTTCGCATCCGAAGCCAGCCAATACCAATCGTCCGACGCATCCGAAGCCGCCGAAGCACAGCATGGCATGATCGCAAAAAAGAGTGCGAAAACGACCGCGCCCCATAGGTTTTCCCACATATTTTTCAAGGTGACTCCCCCTTTTCTCTTTGACAAACGTACAAATCTCTCCCCCATATTGTACGAAAAATCCGCTTGTCTGGCAAGCGTTGAAAGAAGCGGATGCAACAATCAGCCGAGCGGCACAGCCTCGCGCTCCCTCTTCTTAAAGCGCAGCGTCGTCTCGTAGCCGAAGCGGCGCGCATAGGCGACCGCCTCGTCGTTGTATGCGCCCGCGTCCTCGGGCTTGTGCGCGTCCGAGGTCGTGATGACGGGCAGTTTGTGCGCCGCCGCGATGCGCATGAAATCCTCGTAGGGCGAGATCTCTGCAATCGGATAGCGGTAGAGCGTGCCCGTGTTGATATCGACCGCCATCTGCGCCTTTTCCATCGCGCACACGGCACGTTCCAAGAAAGGCGTGACGTCGAAGTCGGGGAAGTAGCGGAAGAGGCGGATGTTGAACGGATGCCCGAGCACATCGTAGAGCTTCGAGGCGCAGAGCTTCTCGATCTCCTGCGTGTACCATTCGTAGATGTCAAAGAGCGCGATGCGATCCCACTCCGCCTTGATCTCGGATGAGTCGTATGCCCAGCCGCGAATGAAGTGCACCGAGCCGATCACATAGTCGAAGTCGTATTTGTCGAGGATTTTTGCGACAGCCGTCTGATCCTGAAAGTTGCAGACCTCGATGCCCGTCTTGACCGCGTGCTTCGCTTTAAGTTTCGCCATGAAGGCGAAGTATTCGTCGAGCGTGTACTTGAACTTGTTCTTCTTCAGCCACTTCTGCTGAAAACTGCCGATGAAGGAGTCGTCCAAGATGAGATCATCGTAATAGAGCGGCTCGAACTCGGGAAACGTATGGCTGTGCTCAGAAAAGCCGATCTCCGCCACGCCGCGCGCCGCCGCCGCCCGAAAGAAGCCTTCCGCCCACGCTTCATCGTAAGAGCCGTATTCCAAGTGCATGTGGTAATCGAGCTTCATGATCTTCCCCCCTGCATCTTTCCTTCATCGAGCAGCCGGCGCAGGATGCGCAGCACGCCGTGCTCCGTGTTGGGCGGCGCGATATGCTTCGCCGCCGCCTTCGCCTTCGGGTGCGCATTCTCCATCGCGTAGCTCTCGCCTACCGCGCCGAGCATCTCGACGTCGTTCAGATAGTCGCCGAAGGCAAGGCACTCTTCGGGGCGAATGCCCAGAAGCTGCTGCACGCGGCGCACGGCGGCGCCCTTGTTCACGTCCTTTTGCATGATGTCCACCCAATAGTTCGAGGAGACGACGACCTTCAATTCTCCGGACAAGTCCTGCAGCGACGGATAGATCGTGCGCTCGGCATCCGCATCCACGGGATCGCAGACGGAGAACTTGATCGCTGTGTCATGCACAGCGGAAAAATCTTCGACCATCTTGTATTCCGTATAATATTTTTCCATCTCGGTGAAGAAATCCTCGTTGCGCTCCGTCACATAGGCGTACTCCTTGCCGCACCAGACGGTATAGGCGCCCTTGACGGCGGCGGCTAGACGCACGATCTCCCTGCACAGGTCAGGCGCGATCGTCGTCGAGAAAAGCTCCTCGCCGCGCCGCACGACGTAAGCGCCGTTTTCCGCGCAAAAGATGAGATCCTCCGCCCACGGTCGGAAGTGGCGCAGGAGCGCCGCATACTGTCTGCCGCTCGCAGGCGCAAAGAGCACGCCGTGCGCCTTGAGTTCGGCGAGCATCGCGCCAAGTCCTTCGGGCAAATTCCCCTGCGCATCGAGAAGCGTGCCGTCCATATCGCAAAATACCAGCTTGATCATAAGAGCCGCCTTTCCAAAACTCCATTAAGGAAACACGGATAAATTCAGCCACCCATCTTCACACATCTGCACTGTCCTCTCGTCGTCAACAAATCCTCGACGTAGCACCGCTACGCCTGCGGTTTGTTTCCTAGATAGGAACAGTGCATCTGTGCAAATCCGGGCGACTTCATTTTATCAGCGTTTCCTAAAAAAAAGCGACGGCACGCTTTTCGACGCACCGTCGCTTTTGCCTATTTCATTATACTATCCCTTGCGCCCGTGGTAAAGACACCAAGGCTCTTCCGCCATATAATCGCCATCGTTGTAGTAGGCGGCACGCGCACGGCAGCCGCCGCAGGCGCGCTTGTAGTCGCAGGTGCCGCAGCCGCCCGAGTATTCGAGCGTGCGCAGCTTGTTCAGCACCTCGCTGCTCTTCCAGATCTCGTCGAACGGCGTCTTGCGCACGTCGCCAAGCTCCATGTTGAGATAGGCGCACGGCTGCACCTTGCCGCGCGGGCTGATGATGCAGTAGCTAAGCCCCGCGAGACAGCCGCGCCGAAAGCGCGTCTTGATGCCCATTTGCCCTGCAATGCGCAAAAACTGCGGCGCACACGTCGGCTTGAGTTCGATCGCGACTTCCTCCGACTTTTTCATGATGCGCGTCAGGACGCTCTCATACGCTTCGGCGCGAAGCGATTCTTCCTCGATCGTCTCGGCGCGCCCCGTCGGCACGAGAAAGAAGAAATGATGCGCCACCGCGCCGAGTTCCACGGCGAAGTCCGTGATCGCCTCCAATTCCTTCTCGTTCCAGTCCATGACCGTCGTATGAATCTGAAACGGCAGCCCCGCCGCGCGGCAATTCTTCATGCCCTCGACAGCGCCCGCCCAGCCGCCCGGATAGCTGCGGAACGTATCGTGCTTCGCAGGCGACATCGAGTCGAGCGAAATGCCCATGCCCATCGCGCCCGCCGCCTTCAAGTCGTGCGCCATCTCCGGCGTGATCAGCGTGCCGTTTGTGCCGAATACCGAGCGCAGACCAAGCTTCGTCGCATGTTCTACAAGTTCCAGAATGTCGGGGCGCGTCAGAGGCTCGCCGCCCGAAAAGATCATGATCTTGAAGCCCGCGCGCGCGATCTCATCGAGGAGCTTCTTCGCCTCCGCCGTCGAAAGCTCCTCCTCCGCCTTGCAGCCCGCGTCACGATAGCAGTGCTTGCAGTACATGTTGCAGGCGTTCGTCGTATTCCACGAAATAATCATATCGCCGCCTCCGTACGCGCCAGCCCGATCTCCTCGTCCGTCAGATAGCACGAGGGATCACTCGCCCAGAAGTCTCCCGTACGCGCCTCGGCACGCGTGCGGAAGTTGCCGTTGCAGCACGAAAGATAGCGGCAAGAAGAACATCGGCCGGTAAGGAGCGGCTTTCGATCCTTGAGCCCCGCTAGGATGGCGTTCGACGTATCCTGCCAGATCTCGCCGAATTTTCGCTCGCGTACATTGCCGAAGGTATGGTGCTGCGTGAACTGATCGGGATGAACGTAGCCCAAGGGATCGACCTCGCCGAAAGCGATGCCCGAGCGATTGCCGCCATTCATCGAAATGTGCTTCCACACATGCTCGGCTGCCGCCTCGCCCTTTTCTCTGAGCGTTTTCAAGTAGATGTAAACGCCGTCGCAGTGATTGTCAACCGTCAGGATCTCCTTTTCCAGACCGCGCTCCTCGAAGTCCTGCGTGCGGCGAATGATCGTATCCATAGCGCGGCGCGACTCCTCTGCCGTCACATCCTCTTCCATCATCGCGTTGCCGCGCCCCGAATAGACGAGATGATAGAAGCATACGCGGTTGATACCCTCCTCCTCGATGAAATCGAAGATCTTGTCGAGTTCCATGATGTTGTGATGGTTGATCGTGAAGCGAAGCCCCACGCGCTGTCCAACCGCCGTGCAGTTCTCTATGCCGCGCATCGCCGCCTCGTAGGCTCCATCCTTGCCGCGGAACTTGTCGTTGACGTCCTTGAGGCCGTCGAGCGAGATGCCGACATAGCCCACGCCGATGTCTCGGATGCGCTCTGCCGTCGCGCGGTCGATCAGCGTGCCGTTCGTCGAGAGCGTCGGGCGCACGCCCTTTGCCGCCGCATATTCGGCAAGCTCGAAGAAGTCGGGGCGAAGGAGCGGCTCGCCGCCCGAAAAGAGCAGCACGGGTACGCGAAAGTCTGCGAGATCGTCGATGAAGCGTCGGGCTTCCTCTGTCGTCAGCTCGTTCTGATACTTCTTTGCGTCCGAATTCATGTAGCAATGGCGGCACTTGAGATTGCAGGTCTTCGTCGAATTCCAGACGACGACGGGTCCCATACCCTCGGCTGCACCGTTTCGCATACGATGCGCATTCTTCGTATAGCGCAGCGAGTCGCCGAAATACTCGCGCGCGAAAAGCAGCTTCGTAACACTGATCATAAAAAGCCTCCGTTATTCCTCTTGATTCTCTTGCTTGTCTTGATTCCCAACGACACGCATACCATCGAGAATCAGCCCCAGCTTCAATCGCACGTTCTCTTCAAAGGGAAGCCCAAGCTTGCTGAACGCCGCCGCCTGAAACAGCGAATGAAACAGCTCCGAGATGATCGCCGTCGGGATGTCGCACCGAAATTCGCCGCGCTCCTGCCCTTCCTCGACCAAGCGCGTGAAAAGCACCGTAAAAGGCGGCGCCGCAACGGTAGCTTCCGATCGTTTCAAGAGCGTCGCCTGCTGCGCCGCACGCAAAAAGAGCGGCAGAACATAGCGGTTCTTCGCAAGAAGCATCGCCGCCGACAAGAGCAGCTCGCGCAGGATCTCCGACACCGGCCTTTGCTCTTCGGACAAGATGCGCACCTTTTCTCCAAGCTCCTGCATAATGCGCCCCAGAAGCTCCATCAAGACATCGTCCTTAGAAGAAAAATAATTGTAAAATGTACCGATGCCGAGATCCGCTCCGTTCATGATGTCCGCGATCGCCACATCATCCAGTCCCCGGCTCTGAAACAAGCTCGATGCCGAATCAAGAATCGCCTTGCGCGACTGGATCTTCTTCAGCTCGCGGCGGCTCAGCTTCTCTTCTCCCATAAAAAATCCCCCTCTGTCAAGGACAACACTCTGTCTCGTAGGAATCGCAGGCAACTTCAGCCGCCCATCCACACACATCCAAGCGACTTCATTTCATCCGCGCTTCTCTAACAAAACTCTCCCATAGCCGTCGGCAAAACGGCTGCTCTTCATCAATACCCTTTTCCATTATACATGAATCGACTTCATTTTTAAAGTAAAAAATGAAGTCGATTCATATTGAGACAAATTTCCAACGCTTTTTTCTAAATCTCTTCCATTCAACATCTGCAAGGCATAAAAAAAGCACCGGTTCGCACCAGTGCTAAAATCCAAAATGGTGACCCAGGAGGGACTCGAACCCCCGACCCTTTGATTCGTAGTCAAATACTCTGATCCAACTGAGCTACTGAGTCACAAATTGACGGCTTTCGCAATCAACATGCGTTATTCTATCACAGGAAACATCCCTTGTCAAATAAAAATTTGCACGGTCTATCAATTTTCCGTATAATAACCTTGTTGGACATGTTTCGCGCCAGCAAGAAAGGATGTGTCCCCATGAACAAAAAATGCCGCGCAGAAAAAAGCCGCAAGAAGCGTTTGCTCGCTCTCTTACAAAAATACGTACTGATCTTCATCGGCGCCGTCATCACCGCCGTCGGCCTTGAGCTATTCCTGATTCCGAACAACATCATCGACGGCGGCGTCGTCGGTCTCTCCATCATGGCGCAGGCAATCACCGAAAAACCCCTAGGGCTTTTCCTCGTCCTCTTCAATATCCCGTTCCTCTACCTTGGCTGCAAGCAGATCGGCAAAGCGTTCGCCCTCGCCACCTTGACAGCCATCGCCCTTCTCTCCGTATGGTCGGCATACTTCGCCCCGTTTCCGACGGTCACGCAGGATCTTTTCCTCGCCGCCATCTTCGGCGGCATCATCGTAGGTCTCGGCGTCGGTCTCATCATCCGTTCAGGCGGCTCGCTCGACGGCACGGAGATCGTCGCCATCATCCTCGACAAGAAGTCTGTATTCTCCGTCGGCGAAGTCGTCATGTTCATCAACCTCTTCATTCTTTCAAGCGCCGGACTTCTCTTCGGCTGGGACAAAGCGATGTACTCGCTCGTCGCCTACTTCGTCATCGCCAAGATGATCGATGTCGTCGTGCAGGGGCTTGACGAATCCTACGCTGTCATGATCGTCACCAACGAGCCTGACGAAATCAATACCGCCCTCGCCGAACGATTGGGACGCGGCGTCACGCTCCTCTACGGGGAAGGCGGCTACACGGGCGAAGAAAAGAAAGTGCTCTATTCCGTCGTCACGCGCCTCGAAGTCGACAAGCTCAAAGAGACCGTTCTCGACATCGACGAAAACGCTTTCGTCACCATCAACGCCGTTCACGACATCGTCGGCGGCAGGTTCAAGAAAAAGGGGCATTAAAGAAGCGCTGATATATTTCGTGCATCCAAAAAGACAGGGGCTTTCGCATGAGTTGAACCCAGCTCATGCGAAAGCCCCTCTATTTCGTTCTGTTCCGTGTCTACGACTGCTCCAACAGATCGAGGAGCTGCGAGACGGTCTTTTTGCCGAAGTGGAACATCGCATCATCGTCAATGAAGAAACACGGCACGCTCATGATGTTGTACTGCTCCTTGATCTCGGGGAAGAGATTCAAGTCGTATACATCCGTCTTGATGTGCGGATTGAGTGTCGCAATGCGCTGCGCGCTCGTAACCAGCTCGGGGCACATCGTGCATGAGAGCGTCACCAGAATGGTGATATGATGATCTTCCGTGATCGCTTCAATGCGCGCACGGTCTTCGTCGGCGACTTTTTGTCCCGCACTCGAAGCATTGTAAAGAGCGAGCACGAAGCTCGTGAATTCATGTCCGCCGGGGACGCCGTGGAAAGCAATCCCCGCCCAGCTGCCATCCGCGTTGTAGAGCCGCACGTTCGGTACGCCCGTACCGCCCGTGATCTCAACGGACAGCTTCTCCGTCATCTCTGCAAGCTGCGTCATGAAATCCAACAGCTCGCTCGAATGCGGGTCGTCGCTCAAAGCGACTTCCAAGCGCAACGGGCGTTCCATGCGTTCGAATACCGTCGCAAGCTGCTTCCGCATCTCCGGCGTAAACGGTCCGCTCGCCGAAGCTACCGCCTCGCCTTTCCCCGTATCCTTCGCCTTGTGCTGCACAGCGCGCCGCACGTCGCGATGCGCCGTACGCCCTGTCTTTTGCTCCATCTTTGCCGCGTACTTCTCCATCTCCGTGGCGGCAAGCGCACCGTCTCCCGTCGCTGTCACGACTTGGCGCAGCGGCTTGATGCATACGTCGCCCGCCGCATAAAGCCCTGCAACTGTCGTCTGCTGCTGACGGTCGGTGACGATATATCCATGCTCGTCAAGCTCGGCGATCCCCTTGACGAGATCCGTTGACGGCTCGTACCCCGCAAACACGAATACACCGAAGGAATCGCCTCCTTCGGGTGTGAATACGGTACGCTCGCCCGTGGCGAGATTTTTCCATGTAAGTTTGCGCGGCAGCGCGTCGCCTTCGACCGACTCGACTTCCGACTGGAAGTGAATCGAGATCTTCTCATTCTCGCGTGCCGGCTCTGCCGTCGCCGGGGCGCAGGTGAAATCTTCCTCTCGCACCAGGATCGTCACATGCTTCGCATACTTCGTGAGGAACACGCTCTCCTCCGCCGCCGCAAAGCCGCCGCCGATGACGAACACATCCTTGCCCGTGAAAAACTCGCCGTCGCATGTCGCGCAGTAAGCGACGCCGTGCCCGCGAAACTCCTTCTCACCGGCAAAGCCGATCTGTCTCGGATGCGCCCCCGTCGCGAGCAGCACGGTGAATGCTTCAAGGTCGCCGCGGCTCGTATGCACGCGCCAAGTATCGCCTTCCTTTTCGAGCGAATTGACCTCAGCGAGCAGGAATTCCGCACCGAATCCCTCTGCCTGACGGTGCATCTTCGCCGTGAGGTCAGCGCCGCTCGTAGGGTCGCTGCCCGGATAGTTCACGACTTCCGCCGTGAGTGCGATCTGTCCTCCGAATGTTTCCTTCTCCACCACGAGCACACGGCAGCAGGCTCTTGCCAAGTAAATGGCGGCGGTCAGCCCCGCAGGGCCGCCGCCGATCACTACTGCATCATAAAGCTCGTCTTTCTCCGCCGCCATCTCAGAGCGCTCCCACGAGGTCGAGCGTCGGCTTCAGCGTCTCAGCTCCGGGCTGCCACTTCGCGGGGCAAACCTCGTCGCCATGCTCCGCAACGAACTTGCAGGCTTGAAGCTTCCGCAGAAGCTCGTCGGCATTGCGCCCGACGTTGCCCGCATTCACCTCGTAAGCAACGATCCTGCCTTCGGGGTTTACGATGAACGTGCCGCGCTCAGAAAGACCGGCGTCCTCGATGAGCACATCGAAGTCACGCGCGAGAACGTGCGTCGGGTCGGCAAGCATCGGGTAGGTGATCTTCTTGATGCGCTCGGAATGATCGTGCCATGCTTTATGCACGAAGTGCGTATCGCAAGAAACGGAATAGACCTCGCAGCCCGCTTCCTTAAACTTCGCATAGTTGTTTTCAAGATCCTCCAGCTCCGTCGGGCAAACGAATGTAAAATCTGCCGGGTAGAAGAAGAATACGCTCCACTTGCCGAGCACATCCGCTTTCGTCACCGTACGGAACGCCTCATTCTGATAAGCCTGTACCGAAAAATCTCCGATTTCCTTGTTGATTAACGACATAATCAATCACTCCTATCGAATAATTATTATTGTTTGAGCTGATGGATAAAGGATATCATGGGACAAAAATATTGTCAAGCCCTTTTTGAAAGAAATTTTCACACCCCCGCCTTTTGAAAAAGAACCGGCTTCGCTTCCATCCTCCTTAAAAACGATGGCGAAAGCAGAGCCTCCCCGCTTCCTCAAAGAGTATTCTTCGAGAGCGCTCAGCAATATTCCTTCTTCCGCGCCAAAAAAGTTACAACCGCAAGACCAAGACCGGCAGCAAGCTCGTGCGCTTCCGTAAATGCGAAGCCGATGGCGGCGGCATCATGCGCATCCGAACCGAGCGTGACTTCTTTGCCGCCCAGCTCACGGTACCGCGTGAAGATCGGCACGAGCGACGCCTTGCCCTGCGGCGCATCGAAGCGGCGCGTATTGAGTTCAAGCACCGTGTCCGTCTCGACGAGCGCGCGCAGCACCTCGTCGATATAGTCGCCGTAAGCCGCATACGTCAGCTCCGTATCCGCGTAAGCGGCATAACGCGCGATGTAGTCGATATGCGCGAGGATGTCGATGAACGCGCCTTGCGAACGCACGCAGCGCGCCATCGTTTCAAGGTAGAGGCGATAAAGCTCGTCCTTTGCACGATCCTTATAAATGTCTGCATAATAGAGATCGTGCCCCTCGATCGTATGAATGGAGCCGATGACCTGATCGAACGGCGCTTCTTCAACGAAAGCCCGATTCTTCTTTACAAGCCCTTCCTGCATACCAAGCTCCACGCCAAGCCGCAGATGCTCGCCCTCGCCGCGCAGGGCTTCGTACTTCGCCCAATAGTCCTGCGGCGAAAAAGTGAAGTCTTTCTCGCCCGGGAAGTTCATATCTTCGTGCTCCGTGAATACGGCGCCGATGCCAAGTTCAGATGCTCTTTTCAGCGCGTCTGCCGCCTTCATCGACGAGTCGGCGGAAACCTCGGTGTGCATGTGACTGTCAAAAATCATACGTTTGCCTCCTGTCCATCATCTCTTTTCCCTGCAAAAAAGACATTGGCAAGATGTGCGAATTCAGCCAAGCGCAGCGTCTCGCCGCGCCGTTGCGCGTCGATGCCGGCTTCTTCGAGCGCATGACGCACAGCCGTCTTTGATGCGCCGACGCCTAAAAGCGCGTTGGCAAGCGTCTTGCGCCTCTGCCCGAAAGCGGCTCGCACGACGCGGAAGAACATGCGCTCATCTTCCACTTCGACGGGCGGCTTCTCTCGTTTTCTGCAAGCGATGACGGCGGACGCGACCTCGGGCGCAGGTATGAAGGAGCGCGGCGCGACCTCTCTGACGATGCGCGGCTCCGTATGGTACTGTACGGCGACGGACAACGCTCCGTAGATCTTCGAGCCGGGTGCGGCGATCATCCGCTCCGCCACTTCTTTCTGCACCATAGTCACGATATGCGTGATGGGCAGATGCTGCTCAAGGAGCGCTAAGAGAATCGGCGTCGTGATGTAGTACGGCAGGTTTGCTGCAACCTTAAAGGGCTGATTTTCCATGAGGGCGCGGATATCCGTCTTTAAGATGTCGCCGGGCACGACATGCAGATGATCGTAGGAGGCAAGCGTCTCGGCGAGGACGGCGGGCAGCTTCTTATCCAGCTCGACGGCGGTGACGTGCGCCCCCGCTTCAAGAAGCCCCTGCGTCAAAGTGCCGATGCCGGGTCCGATTTCCAAGACGCGGTCGCCTGCGACAATTTCCGCCGCCGCCACAATATCTTTGACGACAGCGCCATCGACGAGGAAGTTTTGCCCCAGCCGCTTCGAGGCGTGCAGTCCAAAAGATTTCAAGATGTGGCGTGTGACGGCGGGGCTGGCAATCTCCGGCGCAATCATGACGCCCCTCCTTTCATGCCCGCATCATCGGCGCGAAGCGGCAAATCTTGCGTCGCGGCTGCATCCGGCGCACGATCGCACATTTGCGCCGCAGTCTCATCTTCCATAGCAGCAAGCGCCGACGCGAACTCCTCGCGCGTCACGCCATAGCTGTTCAAGCGCCTGCAAAACGTACGCGCGTTCGCCCAGCCGACGCCAAGCTTTTCACCAAGCTGCGCACGCCGCGCACTTGCGTCCTTGCCGCCGGAAAGTCCCGCAAGCAGGAGATCGCGGCTCGTAAACTCTTCACGCGGCGCAATCGTACAGGTGCGCACCTTAGAAAGCGCGCGGCGGATCGCTTCGGGCGACGCCTGTTCGACGCCGATATCATCATTCGCCGTCGCTTCCTCGCGCGGAATGAAGGCGTGCCCCGCCTCGGGGAAGCGCTCGGCAAGAAAGCGACGGATGCGCTCCCCCGCAGAATCCGGATCGGTGAGGATGATGATGCCGCGTCTCTTGTACGCCGCCTCGATGTCGGCGAGCGCACGCCTGCCCAGCGAGAAGCCGCCCGTCACGATGCAGTCGGCGTCAAGCGCTTTTTTGATGGCGGCGACATCCATCTTCCCTTCTACAACAAGAACTTCTTTCAGCATATCTTTCCCTTCTCCGCAAAGGGGCTGCGCACAAGCCCACGCCAGCTCATGCACAGCCCTCGTTATATGGTTACAAACTTCCTTCCAAGACCCGACGCACCGCTTCATAGATCTTCTCATGCACAAGCTCTCGCGCCAGCGGCTCGCCCGCGCTGCTGCAAGCGATGCGCTGCCAGCCCAAGCGCGCAGCAAGCGCAACGGACGCCGCATGACAGCGCTCAAGATAGCCCGCGTCACGCTCATGGATGTCTTTCTCTGCACCGCTCGCCGCCGCACGCGCCGCAAGCAGACGACGGCTCACGGCAGGATCCATATCGAGGAACACGACGAGATCCGGACGCGGCAGTGCGAGCTTTCCATACTCAAAATCCTCGATCCACGCGAGAAAAGCGTCGCGCTCTGCCGTATTTTCGAGTTTTACCGCCTGATGCACCATATTCGCCGTTGTGTAGCGGTCAGCGAGAATCACGAAGCCCGCCTCATAGTCCGTGCGCCACTTCGTCTGAAACGAAGCATAGCGATCGACGGCAAAAAACGCAGATGCGGCGTAAGCGTTGACTTCCGACGCCCGCGCACCGAAGTCGCCGCCGAGATACATGCGCACGAGCGCCGACGACGGCGAGCCGTAGTCGGGGAACTCGATTTGGCGCACGCGCCGACCCTCGGCGCAGAGCCGATCAGCCAGCAGCCGCGTCTGCGTCGCCTTGCCCGAGCCGTCGCCCGCTTCCAAGATGATGAGTTTTCCTTTTTCCTGCACAATGCCGCCCCCCTGCGCCGCCGCTCACTCCACGCACGGTATATGCAGGATGAACTTCGTCCCCCTGCCCAGCTCACTGATAAGCTCGATGCCGATGCCATGCTGATCGGCGATCCAGCGTGCGATGGAAAGCCCCAGTCCCGTGCCGCCGGGAGCATCCATCCTCTTCGTGCGCGAAGAATCTACGCGATAGAAACGCTCGAACACCTTGTCCTGATGCTCCTTTGCGATACCGATGCCGTTGTCGGCAAGACTGAGCTGCATCTCACCCGCGCTGCGGTGCATCTCCACCGTGATGCGGCCGCCCTTGGGCGTATACTTCATGCTGTTTTCGAGGATGATGCGCATCATGTGCTTCATGAGCAGCGGATCGACGTAAACCGTCCCCGCTTCATTCGCCAACAGCTCGACCTCATGCTTCGTCGCAATGAGCGCCATCTTCTTCACGACATCGTCAACCAAAGGCGCAAGCTCCAGCCGCTCCTTGTGCATGGCGAGCCGCTTTTGATCGGCGCGCGCAAGAAACAGCAGCTTCTCGATAAGCCCCTGCATATCTTCCGCCTCCGAGCGTATGGCGGTAAGCCCTTCTTCAAGCGTCTCGGGATCACTCGCTCCCCAACGGCTCAGCATATCCGAATAGCCGCGAATCACCGTAACGGGCGTCCGCAGCTCATGGGAAGCATCCGACACAAAGCGCCGCTGCTGCTCGAATCCCGTCTGTATGCGCTCGAGCATGTGATTGAACGTCTCAGCAAGCTCGGCAAGCTCATCTTTGACGGGCGGCACGGCAATGCGCCGGCTGAGGTCTGTGACCTCAAGCTCACGCGCCGCCTGTGTCATCGTACGAATGGGGCGCAGAATACGGCAGCTGATGAAGTATCCCGCACAGAGCGCCAAGACGATGCCCGCGAGATTTGTGACCGTCAGCACCTTCTGCAGCATCGTGAGGAAGTGCCGCTCCGCCGTGATCGTACGGAAAAAGTGCAGCACATAGGTGTGCCCATTCTGGTTGATGATGACCTTATGGTAGTAAATGTGTGTATTTCCGATGGTCGAAACGTACATCGCCGAATTCGCCCATATCGGCGGGTGCTTGTCGATGTGCGACTCGACGAGCTTGATCGACGGATAGTGCGTATCCGACTCATAGACGACGGGACCATTCGCCCCTTCTGTCACGCGCAGCACAACGCCGGGCATCAGCAAGTCATCCTGATAGACGGCAAAAGCGAGCGGATAGCGGCGGCGCATGTCGGGCGCCGTCTCATTGAACACTTCCGTACCATGCTCGATCGCCGCCAGAACATGCTCCTGTGAGCGCGTAAGCTCGATCTCCGCCTGGTGGTACAGAGAAAAGTAGATGCCGATGGACGAAACTATGCTGGTAAAGACCAGCACAAAGACAAGCACAGCCGCATAGACGAGCGTCAGCCACGTCGAAATGCGCATGTGGCGCGAGGAACGCAGACGAGAGAGTGCACGCCAGAGTCGTCTACCCCTTGACCGCATAGCCGACGCCCCGCACCGTGTAGATGTACTTGTCGTCGAAACGCTCATCAATCTTCGCGCGCAGGTAACGGATATAGACATCGACCACATTCGTGTCGCCTACATAGTCATAGCCCCAGACCTCCTGCAAAATCTGGTCGCGCGTGAGCACATTGGGCTTGTTGCGCAGCATGTACTCAAGGAGGGAATACTCCTTCTTCGTCAGCTCCACAAGCTCGCCCTTCACGCGCACTTCGTAGCGTCCGGGATAGAGCACAAGCTCCTTGACCGCCAGCACACGCTCATCGCGATTGCCGTCCTCGTTCGCCTTGTGCACGCGAAGCGCTGCACGCACACGCGCAAAAAGCTCCTGTATGGCAAATGGCTTCGTCAGATAGTCGTCGGCGCCAATGTCGAGACCGTTAACCTTGTCCTCCACATCATCTTTCGCTGTCAGCATGATGATCGGCACGTCGCTGATTTCCCTCACGCGGCGGCATACCTCAAGTCCGTCCATATCCGGCAGCATGATGTCCAAGAGCACGAGATCGTACTGCTCCTGCACGATACGCTCGTAAGCGCGGCGGCCGTTCTCCTCCGACTCCGTCACGAAGCCCTCATGCTCAAGCTCCATCTGCAAAAAGCGCGCGATGCGCTTCTCATCCTCGACAATCATAATCCTCTTCGGCGCCTCGGCTGCTCCCGCCGCCTCTGTCATACCTGTCGCTTCTGCTTTCGTCATGCTATGTCCTCCTGTTCCATTGCTGTCATCCGCCGCAGCGCTTCCTGCGACGAACGCTCCCTCCGGCTTCAGCCCAGCCGCTCACGAAGGAGCGTCAAAAAGCTCGCCGCCGCCGCAGAAAGCGCACGGTCGCGCTTCCACGCAATCACCGTATGCGTAAGAATCTCCGGCTCGACAATCCTCTTGCAGACCATCGTTTCATCCGTCAAAAGACTCTTCGCCGACTGCGGCAAAATCGCCGCGCCTAACCCGGCTTTTGCCGCCAGCACATCTTGCACAATGCTGTCGCTCAGACATAAGATATGCGGTTCGAATCCGGCCTTTCGACATGCGGCGAGAAAGACGCCCTGCCAGCGCAGCGGAATGATGATCGCCTGCTCCTTGAGTTCAGCGAGCTGCACACAATCGTCCGCCGCACCGCAGGCGCGAGTCTTGTTCACCATTACGGCGAGCGGTTCGTTCGCGAGCACGATGGACGCATAGCTCTCACGCTCGACCTCCGTGCGCGTGATGGCAATCTCGATGAGACGATTGTCGAGCATATCAAGAACGCGCGCGCCCTCCGCTTCGAAAATTTGAAACGTCACGCGCGGATGCGTCTTGTGAAACGCCGCCAAAAGCCCCGGTACGAGATTCGCTCCCGAGCTTGTGATCGTACCGATGCGCACTTCGCCCGCATCTCCTTCACCCACGTCGTGCATCTCGCGCACCGTGCCGTCAACCAGCCCAAGGATCTGCTCGACGCGCCCCTTCAAGACGCGCCCCGCTTCCGTCAGCCGGATACGTCGGCTGCCGCGCTCGAAGAGCTTCACGCCAAGCGTGCCCTCAAGCCGCTTCATCTGTCTGGAAAGCGCCGGCTGCGCGACGGCGAGCCGGCCCGCCGCATGGCTGATGTTGCCCTCCTCGACGATCGCATAAAAAGCGCGCATATCCTTTATATCCATTCGTTCTCTCTCCTTCGGCGTCCATGCAGCATCCAGCCGCCGCATCCATGAACTCCCTTCTATTATACGGGCGCACCTTTCGCAAGGCAAGTGAATTTCCTCTGAGTATAGGACGCCCATTTCCCTCTGCAGCGCCTTGCAAAATATATATTTTTCTAAAAAGGATCCAAGAAAAACCAAATTTAGGGCTTGAAAACTTTTTTCCTTTCGGGTAGAATTGGAGAAAATACGATAAATCAATAGCGATGGAGGCGAGAACATGTTTCTTGTGGAACGTCATGATGCCATTCTTGACATCCTTGCACGCGACGGTAAAGTGCGCGTCAAAGATCTCAGCGACCGATTTCATGTGACGGAAGACTGCATACGCAAGGATCTCGGCGCACTTGAAAAGCAGGGCAAGCTCAAGCGCACCTACGGCGGCGCTGTCATACGCCGCGAAAATCCGCACACCATCGAGGTCAGCAAGCACCGCAACATCGACGTCGAAGCGAAGCGGCGCATCGCACGCGCCGCCATGCACCTCATCCACGAACATGACATGGTGTTCCTCGACATCTCGACGAGCAATCTCGCCATCGCCGAGCTTCTTGTCCAAGACGAGCGCGAGCTGACCGTCGTCACGAACATGATCGACATTCTCTCGATCCTCGCGCAGAACCCAAAGATCCGCGTCGTATTCGTCGGCGGCGTCATCAACAAGAGCCGCGACGGATTCTGGGGCGGCATGACGCTTGACCTCATCTCACGTCTGAAACCCGACATCGCTTTCGTCGGCGCTGTCGGCGTCGACGTCAAGGAGAACAGCGTCTCTACCTACGACATCGAGGACGGCATCAACAAAGCAGCGATCATCCGCGTCTCCAAACGCGCCTACGTCGTCGCCGAAGCGAGGAAGCTGAGTTCCGACGGCAATTACAACTATGTGACGCTCGACACCCTCTCGGGGCTTATCACCGACTCGCGCCCCGCCGCCGATATATGCCAAGCCGCCGAAGACTACGGCGTAGACATCATTCTGCCGCAAAATATTTGAAAGAAGGTTTTCTCACTTCATGCAAACGCGATCTTCACGCCTGCCCTCGTGGCAGGCGTTCTATTCCTTTACAGCAAAAGGACTCAAGGTATTCTTTTTCTACCTTGCAGTCCTTTCTTTCTGCCGCGCCTTCTTCATCTTCTGGATGCACGACTATATGGCGGCGGCGACGAGCGGCGCGGACATCGCCGTCGCCCTTTGGCGCGGAGCGCGCCTGAGCTGCCAGACGGCGGGGGGACTTGCGCTCTTCTCCCTCGCGCCCGCCGCACTCGTGCGCCTTTTTTATGCGCCGCTTGAAAACCTCGCATGGCGCGTGACGAGCGCCCTATCCCTCACGGCGCTGTCCATCCTCTACGCTGCGAGCTTTCCCTACTACCGCCAATATCACACGGGCTTTCATCAACTCATCTTCAACACGGCGAACGAAGACATATTCGCGCTCTTCATCTCGCTCGTACAGGAATTCTACCTGCCCGTGCGTCTCGCAGGCGCACTCCTGCTCGCCTTCCTTCTCTATCGCGCGCTCCGGCTTCTGCTCACACGCGACATATTTCCCGCCATGCCCCCGCCTCTTCCGTGGCAGCCTCTTCGCCGCGCCCTCTACCTCACACTTCTCGCATTCGTCGCTCTCTTGACCACATTCGGCGGCAGTCTGCGCTGGCAGGACGCCGTCAACTGGGAGAACGCCGGCGTCACGAACGACGCCTTTCTGAATGAAGCCATCCTCGACAATTTTCAAGCGCTCTACCGCGCCTATGTGCTGAACAACCGCTTCCTCGCGTGCAACGGTCTCGACTTCACCGTCGAAGAAATCGAACGCCTCGCTGCGCTCCACGCAGACCGGCCTGCCGATACGCGCGACCTCGACGTCTACCTCATGCAGGAAGCCGAAGGGGCGCAAATAGAAAAGCCACGTCACATCTTCCTCATCATCTCCGAAAGCTATGCCAACTGGCCGCTCTTGGAAAAGTATGCGCATCTGCACATCGCCGATCCCACGAAGGAACTGCTGGGCGCGGATGATACCGTTTACTGTGATACCTTTCTGCCAAACGGCCCGAGCACCGTCGCCGCCGTCACGGGCATCGTCACAGGATTCGCCGACGCCAACCTCTACCTCACGACCATGCCCGAATCCTTCGCTGCGCCCTATCCGACCGCTATCGCGCCTATATTCTCCCGTCTCGGATACGGCACGGACTTCTGGTACGCGGGACCTGCGACATGGGAGCGCATCGAGCCGTTCTGCCGTGCGCAGGGCTTCGATCAATTCTACAGCCGCGGCGACTTCTCCTCCGACGAGGGAAGCGTCTGGGGCGTGGACGACGAAATCCTCTACCGAGAAGCGCTTTCGCGCATTGATCCCGCACAGCCCGGGCTTCACATACTCCTCAATGTATCGAACCATTCCCCATATACCGTCGACCTCGCCGCCAAAGGCTTCCCCGCTGAAGAAGTTCGCGCTGCGCTCCCCAAGGACACACAGCATGACGAAAATCTCCTCAAGGAACTCGGTCATTATTGGTACGCAACGAAAGAACTCGCCGCCTTCATCCGCGCAGCAAAGGAAAAATTCCCCGCATCGCTCTTCGTCATCGTCGGCGATCATGCCGACCGCTACAACATCGAAAAAACGCCGTCGCTCTACGAGCGTTACGCCATCCCCTTCATCCTCACGGGGCACGGCGTCCGAAAGGATCTGCTCGACGCCGAAGCCGCCGGCAGTCAAATCGACATCGCGCCGACGCTCATCGAGCTGATCGCCCCACAGGGATTTCACTATGCGTCCGTCGGAAGAAGTCTCACGCGAGGCAATCGGCGCGGCGTCAACTACGGCTTTTGGATCACGCACAATGCCATCGGCAGGACAGATACCGTTCCGCTCATCGCCGAACCAATCAAAGACCGCCCCGCCGCTCTCGACGAAGAGGCGATGCAGGACTACATCAACGCCGTACGCGCCCTTTCATGGTGGCGGCCGAAGTACGGTCCCATGCTCGATGCGGCAAAGCTGGAAGGGCGTGAATGAACGTCATGGAACCGCATAGAGGAATCATTCTGCGCGCACAAAAAAGCCGTGCAGCCAAAAACCGCACGGCAACAATCGCAGATAAACACCTCGCGCCGCTCGCCGCCTGCCATCTCTGTCCGCGCAGCTGCGGCGCGAATCGCCTGCACGATGAACGCGGCTTCTGCGGCGCGGGCAGATACGCGCGTATCGGACTCGTATCGCTCCACCCCTGGGAAGAACCTTGCCTCACGGGTGAAAAAGGCGCGGGCACCGTATTCTTCTCCGGCTGCAACATGCGCTGCGCCTTCTGCCAAAACCACGAGATCAGCCGCGAAAACTTTGGTATCAGCGTCACCGAAGAACGCCTTGCCGAAATCTTCCTAGAGCAGGAAGCGCGCGGCGCAGCGACGCTCGACCTCGTAACGCCGACGCACTTCGCGCCCCAGATCGCCGCTGCGCTGCCTCTCGCTAAAGCGCAGGGCCTTTCCATCCCCGTCGTCTACAATTCATCTGCCTACGAGCGTACTGATACCATTTCCAGCTTGGCAGGACTCGTCGAGATCTTCCTGCCCGACCTCAAATACATGGACGAGGATACAGCGCTTCGCTGCAGCGCTGCCCCCGACTACTTTCGGACGGCGAGCGCAGCCATCCGATGTATGCACGAGATCGCAGGACGCCCCGTCTTCGATGCGAAGGGTCGCATGAAGCGCGGCGTCCTCGTGCGCCACCTCGTCCTGCCGGGACGCCGCAAGGAAAGCATACGCATCCTTGACTGGCTCTGGCAGAACTTCGCTGATACCATTTACATCAGTATCATGAACCAATACACGCCCTTGGGCGACCTATCGAACATCCCCGAACTCAACCGCCGCCTCACGACCTTCGAATACGAGAGCGTCGTCGACCACGCACGCCGTCTCGGCATAGAGAACTGCTACATCCAGCAAGGCGGCGCCGTCTCCGCCTCCTTCGTACCGCACTTCGACGGGCGAGGGGTGGAAAAATAGTACATAAAAAGAAGTCATGGCGGCTCAACTTTGTGCCGCCATGACTTCTTTGGGAAAT
>NZ_JBQNBV010000017.1:0-22579 GCF_052169755.1 Selenomonas sp.
TGTTTTCCTCCATCAGCCTCAACGAAGATTCCGAAAAAACATCGCCATAAAGCGGCAACAAATTTCGCCTTTATCTGTTATGATTCAAAGGGAATCACTGATAAAGGCAGCTTCATGAAAAAAGACAGCGAAAGCTGTCTTTTTTTCATACACAGAGCCTTATATCCTCCCCACTCAAACTGTGGAATCTCCATCATCACCATCGTTTCCCTGCCGCCCATACCTAATTCGTCAAGCCCCTCACCGCATCCATGCCGACATCATGCAGCAGCCGGCTGCGCCTGCTTCTACACAAGCAGCAAGCTGCTCTTTCCCTATGCCGCCGAGCGCGAATATGGGGAGCGGCGACGCCTTGCAAGCAGCGGCGAGGGCGGCGGTGCCGAGGGGGGCGGCGCCGGGCTTGCAGGCGGTGGCAAAGATGGGACTGAGCGTTGCATACGCCGCGCCGAGAGCGGCGGCTTCGGCGATTTCGGCAGCGGAATGCGTCGATGCGCCGACGAGCTGCACGGCGCCCGCTTGCGGCGCTGAATGCTGTCCGCCCTGTGTGCTCGCCGCACGCCATTCACGCAGGGCATCCAACGGCAGGTGAATGCCGTCCGCGCCCAGTTCCGAGATCATACCGAGCGCAATCCGACCATGCGCGAGACACTTCTTCCCATGCCTTTGCGCGATGCGGGAAACTTCAGCAAAAAGCGTCCGATACGCCTCAGACGTCAAGTCCTTTTCGCGCACGATGATCCAGTCCAACATCTCCATCGCGGCGACGCGCTCGATCTGTGCGAGGAAATCGCCCCGTACGAGATGGCGATTCGTGATGCAGGCGATGATTTTTCCTCTATACATAGACGTAATCGTTCAGCACGGGCTGCAGTCCGCTGCGCGAAAGTCCCGCATACATCTCGGCAAGCGAGCGCGCGTCGGCGATTTCAAACTGCTCGTCGCCCGCCGCCAGCGCTTTTTTCCCCTCGTACTTCTCCTCGTGGTCGCCGATGCCCGTAGAGACACCCGCCGATACCTTCGTCGCCGCGATCTTCACGATGCCGTCGCGAAAGCTCGCCGACTCGCGCGAAGAGACCGTGACGCCGACATAGGGCAGAAAGATGCGGTAGGCGCATAGCACTTGGCAAAGCTCCTTCTCATGCACGTCGTGCGCATGGATATTCGCGTTGTTGACGATGGGGCGTAGCCTAGGACAGGAGAGCGAGTATTCGACATGCGGGTATTTGCGCTGCAGGAAGTAGACGTGCAGCGCCGTCGCCAAGGCATCGCGCCGAAAATCGGAAAGCCCCAAGAGCGCGGAAAAGCCAACGCCTCTCATACCGCCCAAAATAGCACGCTCCTGCGCTTCAAAGCGATAGGGAAACACGCGCTTCCTGCCAGCGAGATGAAGTTCCTCGTAACGCGCGGTGTCATACGTCTCCTGAAACACCGTCACATAGTCCGCGCCGCACTCATGCAGATAGCGATAGTCCGCCGTATTCACCGGATAGATTTCAAGACCGACGCTTCGAAAATACTGCCGCGCCAAGCGACATGCCGCACCGATATAGGAGATGTCGCTTTTGACGGGACTTTCACCGGTCAAGATCAGGATCTCCTCGATGCCTGACGCTGCGATGATCTCCATTTCGCGTGCGATTTCCACCATCTCAAGTCTGCGCCGCACGATGTCATTATAGCGATTAAATCCACAATAGACGCAGTAGTTGTCACAATAGTTTGCGATATAAAGCGGCGTAAAGACATAGACTGTATTGCCGAAATGCCGCCCTGTTTCCCGCTGCGCACGTTTAGCCATGCGCTCTAAAAACGGCGCGGCGGCAGGCGACAAAAGCGCCGCAAAATCCTCGACGCCGCACGTTTCGTGCGCGAGCGCACGCTCCACGTCGGCGGCACAATAGGCGGCAGGATCGTAATCTTTCATTGCAGTCAAGACCTTTTCACGCACATCGGAGTCGATCTGTTCCATATCGGGCGCGTATTCCATAGCATCCGTGCGGCTCGCCGGATCGTTTTCGAGCCGGTGCTTCTTTTCGAGCGCCGCACCTCGCAGACATGCTGAATCTACGAAGTACTCTGCATCTTCTCCCATCTCATCACCCCTCAATCGTGCAGAAAGCCCGTCAGCGGATCGGACGCAGCCGCGCCGCGCTCCAAGACGCGGCCAAGCCCCGCAAGATATGCCGCGCGCCCCGCTTCGATCGCCGACTTGAACGCTGCCGCCATCCGCGTCACATCGCCTGCCGTCGCGATCGCCGTATTCGCCATGACAGCAGCGGCGCCAAGCTCCATCGCCTCGCACGCTTCCGACGGCCTGCCGATGCCCGCATCGACGATGATCGGCACGTCGATCTCCTCGACAAGAATCTTGATGAACGCCTTCGCCTGCAGTCCCTGATTCGAGCCGATGGGCGCGGCGAGCGGCATGACCGCCGCCGCCCCGGCATCCTGCAAGGCGCGCGCCGCATAGAGATCGGGGAACATGTACGGCAGGACGGTGAAACCTTCGGCGGCGAGCAGCTTCGTCGCGCGGATCGTCTCCCCGTTGTCCGGCAGCAGGTACTTCGCGTCGCGCATGATCTCCACCTTGACGAAGTCACCGCAGCCAAGCTCGCGCGCCATGCGTGCGATGCGCACCGCCTCCTCCGCCGAGCGTGCGCCCGACGTGTTCGGCAGGAGCGTCACATGCGCGGGGATGTAGTCGAGGATGCTCTCGCCTGCGCGCGTATTCGTGCGCCGCACGGCGAGCGTCACCATCTCCGCGCCCGCATTCTCCACGGCGGCGCGGATGAGTTCGAGCGAATACTTGCCCGATCCCAAAATAAAACGTGAGCGGAACGATTTCCCCCCCAGATTCAGAAGATCGTCCTCCTGCTTCCTTTCCATCATGCTCCCCCTCCAACTCTCCCCTGCGGGAGAAATTCTGTCAACATCGACTGCACATGCCGCAAGAATGCAGCAAACCACACCTTGCCGTCAGCCGCCGCCGACGAAGCTCACGATCTCCACGACATCGCCCGCCGCAAGCCGCACCGATGCATACGTCGCCCGCGGCACAATCTCGCCGTTTCTCTCGACGGCGATGCGTGCAGGCGTATAGCCGGCTTCCTGCAGATAGTCCAAGAGCATCCTGCCATCCGCCGCAGCGTCCTCGCCGTTGACCTTCACCATCTTCATCCCTCCCAAAAAGAAAACCGCACACGCCAAAGTGGTGTATGCGGTCAAAATCGCCCTCTATTCCCTACGTTGGCATGATCCAAATCAGGTTTCGGGTCGGAGCGAAAAGCCCCCTCTCAGCCCATTCGTGGACTCCCCTTGCAATATTCATTATAGCGCGGCGGCGGGAAAATGCAAGGAAAATTATCCACAAAAGGATCTGTTGCAAGCATGTATGACAGCTCCTTTTCGTATCCTATAAATGCGACGCGTTCTTCATGCGGTGTGCAAACCCTTATAAACTACACGCACAATATAGCTACACTGTATCTCTCCTCAAATTTATGATATACCGATCGCATAGGACGTTTTGAGGTTTATGCGACAAATCCCGAGCATTTCAAGTCCTATGCTTCAGCACATGAAACGATGGAGGATATTCTTTGAAATACAAGATTATCCCCACAGCACGTTTTCGTAATTATACTCTGGCTATCCGCTAGGAAACATGCTATAATCTATCTAGTAGTAAGGTGATTCTCGTATGCGGCTCTGCCGTGTACTCGACCTTACATGGAACCAATCAAACGGTCGGCATATCGCTCGACTTCTTGGACGTTTCCCTGTAAATGAAGGAGGTTTTTGTGTGACCATAACGAAAGATATGGGCATCGGAGAGGTTGTCCAGAAATACCCTGCCACGGTTCCCGTATTCATGAGCGCCGGCATGGGATGCATCGGCTGCGCCGCCTCGCACTTTGAGAACATCGAGCAGGGTGCGCTCGCGCACGGCATCGACATCGACGCTCTGATGAAGGGGCTGAACGAGGCTGTCGCTGCGAATTGATTCGCAAAAAAAGGGACTGAGCACAAGTCTTTGACTTATGCTGCAGTCCTTCTTTTTTCTCTATGGATCTTACGATGCAAAGACAAAGAAGAGATGCGTCGGGGCGGCGGCGCCGGATGTATCCGCGCTTCCTTTAGGAAAGGGGTTTTCTCATGCAGCTGATGAAGCGATTCAAAAAGAAGAAAAAGGTAATGGCAGTGCTTACCATCAACGAAGTGATCGATGCGTCGCCGGAGCGCTACGGCAAGAAAGGCGGCACGCTCGGGATGCTCGACTTCCTCTATAACTATCTCGACGAGGGCGAGCGCATCGACGGACTGCTCCTGCGCATGAACACGCCGGGCGGCACAGCGGGCGCTTCCGAAGAGCTGGCGCAGCTTCTCGCACGGCTCAAGGATGAGCGCAAGATCCCCGTCGTCGCAACGATCGCTGACATTTGCTGCTCAGGCGGCTACATGATCGCGTGCGTCGCCGATGCAATTTACTCCAACAAGGGCAGCATGACGGGATCCATCGGCTGCATTATGCAAATCCCAAACATCGAGGGTCTTTCGGAGAAAATCGGCGTGACGTATGTGACGATCAAATCGGGGCGCATGAAAGACATCGGCAATCCCACGCGCAAGATGACGGACGAGGAACGCGCCTATTTGGAGAGCTTTGCGAAGGAAACGCACGATGCTTTCATCGCACATGTGACGAAGTACCGTCCGCAGATAAAGAACACGGAAGAGATGTTCGACGGGCGTCCTGTCGGCGCCGTGCTCGCGAAGGAAAACGATTTGATCGACGCGTTCGGCGGCTATTACGATGCTTACGAGGATCTGCTGCACCGCATGGGCGAAGACGACGACAAGAACATCGAGGTGCATGAGTTCAAACGCAAGAAGAGCTTCGTGCAGAAGCTCATGGGTACCATAGCGCCGTTCTCCACGGAAAACATCTGGCAGGGTCTGACTGAAACGCGTCTCTTGGCAAAATGAGGCATGAGCATTCGCCCATACGACTGCCGTGCGCTGCCATAATCGAACAAACGGCTATGACGAGCAAAAGAAAAAGGGCTGTTCTCGGAAACAAAAATTCGTTTCCGAGAGCAGCCCTTTCTTTTCCTTCATTTCTCAGTTGTCCGCCCAGATGGTTTTCATCGTATCGCCGAAGGTTTCATCCAAATGCTGCAGGATGACATCGAGGATCGTGCGCACGATGTCCGGCTCGAAGGCTTCGTCAGAGGCAGGCAGGCAGGCGTCGAGGACGAGACTGCCGTCTTCCACCGTGTAGTACTTGAATACCTTGTAACGACTGTTCATCTCGTTGATGTATGCCGCGAGATCACTCTCGTTCTTCTCGTTGACGACCTTGCTGCCGACGATAACACGCACAAGACCATAGATCGAGGCGTCGAGGATGACGATGACGGGCAGGAACTGCCCCTTGATCTCCATCGAGGAACGGTAGAGCACCGTGCCGTATTCATCGCCGACTTCCTGCTTCTGGAATGCCTGGATGTCCAGCTCCTTGAGCATCGCATCGAATTTCACGGCCTTTTCGGACTTGACAGCTTCTGCCGCCGCTTTCTTCGTTTCTTTCGCTTCGATCTTCTCTTCTTTTTCTGCCATGTGAACTCTCCTTTACTTTGCGGAAAGGCTGATCCCATTCCTGTTCGGAATGACTACGCCAGCATTTTCCAATCTTTTTACGGGAAATCTCTTTCCCTGTCTCCTAAACATCGCCCGACGACGCTCCTTCGAGGAAGCGCCGTGCAAGGATGATAGCAACAAAATCATCGACAGGCTCGGGCGGCACGAGCATGGTGACGGGCAAAAGCCTTCGCCAGCCGCGCGGCGGATGCGCCTGCCAATACACCCGCTTCGCCATGTCCGTCGTGCGGTATTCATCGACGAGCAGCACGTTGAGAAGCGGCACGGCTTCTTCGATGCGCTTCTTTGCTTCTTTGCTCGTCGTGCCATTGCCGAGCACAAGGGTGGTAAACGCATACTCAAAGTATTTATCGGTAATTTCACGCTCAAGGTTAAGCGTTTCGATCACTTTTTGGAAAAGCGCCGCGCCTTCGCCGTTCACAACGGCAAAGCCGCATTTTTCACGACCGGGGTCGAGGGCAGCCAGCGTTTTTAGAGCCATCATTCCTGCTCCTGCTCCTGTTCGAGCTTGATATTGAGGCGCAGCGGACCCAGCGCATCGGTATCGTCGCGCGCGTACGCGGAGAAGAGAATCATGCCGTAGAGCGGCTCGACCGTCTGCACGATGTCATAGAGCTGTTGTCCGTCGATAACGCCGACGGTGCCGCGAATCGGGTCGGGCAGGATGCCGTGCGCCGAGGCGGCGGCGTTGACGCGCTTCAAGAAATCCATGACCAAGGATTCTGACGCCTGCTCGTCGCCCATTCCCGTCAAACGGTACGACTGCGCGAGGATGAATTCGCCCTGGCGGTAGACGATGCTGTTTGGATGCAGGTCAAGAGCGGCGCGTATGGCTTCGCCGCGCACGAGGTTGCCCGCCGCGACGACGCGCACGACCATGTCGCCGGAACTCTTGGCGATGCGTGTGACGGCGTCGTCGACCTCGGGCGAGTAGACCCAGATCTCGCCGTCGGGCAGATCCTTGCCCAAGCGCGCTGAGACGTTGCGGCTCGCGAGCTGTGCAAGCGAGGTGACATCGGCGCGGACTTCATCTTCGGGGCGGCCGCCTTTGATGACGCCCGCCGCGATGACTTCGCCCGCACGATAGACGATGTCGCCCTCGCGGATGATTTCAAGCCCGCGCCTAAGATCGTAGGTGTGCTTTTCGAGCGCCTTTTTGTCGCCGATGAGCTGTGTGTTGTCCGCCGCAAGCGTCTCGTTCGCCGCAGCGAGCGCATCGTTTTCTGCGGCAAGCGATTGGTTCAGATCGTCGAGCGCAGCATTTTCACGCGCGAGCGCATCGTTTTTCGCTGAGAGTACACGATTGCCTGCCGAGAGACGTTCGGCTTCTTCTGCGAGCGACTGGACGCTGCCTTTCAGCTCGGCGAGCGCCATGTCGGCTTTCCCCTGTTCCTCACGCGCCGCCGTCAGTTCCTCAGACGCACGCGCGAGCTTGTTTTTCGTTTCCTGCATGGAGCGGTTGAGCTGCTCCATGCCGAAGAGCGCTGTGCGCACGTTCTCAGATGCAGCGGCGAGTATGCCAAACGTCAGCGTCGTGATCACGATGCCTGTGACGATCGTGACGATCGTCGATGTGTGACGCGGCCGCAGACCGAAGATCGACAGCCGCTTCTTGCCGACCTTTGTACCCACGCGGTCGCCGATGACGGCGACGACGCCGCCCGTGATAATGAGCACGAGGATCAAGACGATACCGTACATCGAGATATGCTCCTTTCCTTCTATTTTCTAAAGACCTAGCGCGACGCGCGACGCATGAGCCAGCCGCCTGCAAGCAGTCCGACGACGTTCGGCAGCCAGACGGCATACGCGGGATTCAAGGCGCCGGACTGCGCGATCGCCCCCGCCATCGTCATGAGAACGTAATAGATGAAGAAAATCAAGAGACTTAGCCCCACGCCGCGCGAGGAGCTGCTGCGGTTCGGCTGCATACCGAGCGGCACGCCGATCAAGGCGAACACAAGGCTCGCCATCGGAATCGTGATGCGCTGGTAAAGCTCCGTTTCGAGCTTCTTCGTGTCAACGAACTGCGCGCGCATGATCTCGATCTGCTGGCGCAGCTCCTTCATCGTCAGCTGTTCGGGCGTTTTCTGCTCGCGCACGATGCGCCCCGGACCTGCGCTGATCGACAGAATCTGCTTATCGAAGCGCATCGTATGCTCCGACTTGCCGCCTGCGATCTCGTAGATCACGCCTTGATACATCGTCCACTGCGTCCCCTCCCACTTGGCGTAAGCGGCGTCTTCGACGTAATTCGTTTCACCGTTCTCAAACGATTGCAGCGTCACGCCTTCGAGCGTTTCTGATACGGCATCGTAGCGACGTGCGTACATGAGCCGCTGCAGGCTGCCGTCGGAAATTTCCTTGATGATGATGTGCTCCTGCGACTTGGGCGCGGCGTTGTTTTGAATCTCGTAGGTGATGACGTCCTGATACGCATTATTGGCACGCGGCACCACATACTCCGTGAAGAGGATGGAAAAAATGCTGACGATGACGCCGAGCGCGATGACGGGCGCAGCGATGCGCTGGAAACCGACGCCGCACGATTTCATCGCTGTGATCTCGCTCGCGCTCGACATTCTGCCGACGGTCAAAAGCGCCGCCAAGAGCATCGACATCGGAAAGGTGTAGATGGCGATGGCAGGCAGACTAAAAATGAACATCTTGACAATCGAGCCGAAGGATGCGCCGTACTCCGTGATGTACTGTGCGATGCGAAAGAGAGTTCCTGAGCCGACGAACACGGCAGAACTTGCGCATATACCGAAAATAAAGGCGACGCAGACTTCACGAAAGATATATTTGTCCAAAAGTCGAATTTGCATAGAGACGCTCCTATAACGTGAACTTGTCGCCAAGATAGAACTTGCGTGCAAGCTCGCTCGCCGCGATGGTCGCGCTGTCCCCTTCGATGAGGATCTTGCCGTCGTTCAGGATGTAAGCGCGGTCAACAATATGCAGCGTTTCGCGCACGTTGTGGTCGGTGATCAAGATGCCGATGCCGCGCTCTCGAAGGTATGAGATGATTTCCTGTATATCGGCGACGGCGATCGGGTCAACGCCTGCGAAAGGCTCGTCGAGCAGGATGAACTGCGGCTCGATGGCAAGGCAGCGGGCGATCTCGACGCGGCGGCGCTCACCGCCCGAAAGCTCCGTGCCAAGGCGGTCGCGTACATGGCTGACGTGAAACTCTGCGAGGAGCTGTTCCATCTTCTGCTCTTGCTCCGCCGCCGAAAGTTTCGTCATCTCAAGAATCGCGCGGAGATTTTCCTCGACGGTCATCTTGCGGAAGATCGACGCTTCCTGCGCGAGATAGCCGATGCCGAGCCGTGCGCGCTCGTGCATGGGCATCGTCGTAATGCACACATCGGAAACGAATACATCGCCCGAGCTTGGCTGCTCAAGCCCCGTAATCATATAGAATGTCGTCGTCTTGCCCGCGCCGTTCGGGCCAAGCAGTCCGACGATTTCCCCCTTATTAACGCGCAGGGAGACATGATCGACGACGTTGCGCCGCTTGTATGTCTTGACCAAATTTTTCGCTTCCAGATGCAAGTCTTTCACCTCTGTTTTTGCCGCAGATCATTCTTATTCTACCCCAAGTTCTCCCGTATTGGCAAGGTAAACCGTCAGATGATTGCTCTTGAGCATATTGTTCCCCTGGTACGCCCAGGCATTTCCCTCAAGCACGCACTTGCCCTTGCCGTCCGCAGCATTGGCATAGTAGTTGACCATATCGCCGCCGCCCTCGAAGCTCCTAGGCGGGCTTACGACATGCACATTACCCGTGCCCCGATAATGCTCCTCGGAGAGCCAGCCTTCCATGCGGTCGGCGCTGAACGTACCGTCCGCCGTCCGCACAGTGCCGCCGTCAGAGACAAGCATGTAGTTCGCCGACTGCGTGTATTCGGCGCGTGCACCCGTAAAGGTCTTATCCGCTTTTTCGGCATAGACGTTTCCTTCTGCGACATAGCGATCCTCTGAAAATACAAAGAGTCGATCCGCCGTCAGATGGAGGTCGTCCTTCGTGACGTCGGCGCCGCCCGTCGCCTGCACTTCATCGGCGGACACCAGCGTCACGCTTTCCGCGGTCAAGCGCATCGCCGTATCGACGGCAACGACGCCGCCCGTGATCTCGCCCTGCTGCGTCTTCGTGTTGTAACTCGCCCGCTCTCCCGTGACGCTCGCCGTGCCGCGCCGAAAAACGACGCCGCCCTCCGCCGTGATGACGCCCGTCGCCATGTCGTAGCTGACGCTCTCGCCGTCCAAGGATGCGGCTTCTTCCGCCGCCTGCAGGCTGCCCATGTTCAGCGCCGCGGTCAAGACGGCGGCAGCGAGTGCGGCGTATCCCTTCTTCCTCATTTCTCTCCACTCCCCTTTTCAATATGCGCTTTCTTGCCGTCCTTGCCCTTCGCCGTGAACTTTTGGAAGCCGTCTTTGCTTTCGATGCGCTCTGCCGTCACGCGAAGCCCTTGTTCTGCCTGCGTGAGCACCGCATCGCCGACGGCGGCGAGCGTCCCCTGTGCGTCCGTCCAGACGACCTCGCGGCTCGTCAAAGCGACGCCGTCCGTCGTCCGAATCTCCACGCCGCCGTCGATCATCAGATCCTTCGATTCCAGATGGTAGACGGCATGCGGCGCAGTCAGCCGAAGCTCTCTCCCCTCTTCATGGAAAACGCCCTCGATATTTCGTGCTTCTGCCGTCTTGCCGTCGGCATTCGCCTCGATGGCTTCCGCCGTCAGCTGCCAGACCGTGCGTCCGTTCTTTTCCAAGCGCAGCGTGTTGCCCTCGTAGCGCATGATGTGCGGGGCATCATCGAGCGAGGGCGGCTCAGGTACAGTCCAGATCGCCCAAACAACGACACCGAGGACGGCGAGAGCCGCGAGGGCTCCCCAGAAGATTTTTTTCCCGTCGCTCATTTCTTGCCTCCCTGCAGCATCGCGCCGTGGTGCTTCTCCTTCTTCATCTCGGGCGGCGTGTTCCAACGCTTTTGAAACCACAGCCACTGCGTCGGATTCTCGCGAATGACCTCTTCCATCAGACGCGTCATACGCACGGTGAAATCATAAAGATCCTTTTCCACATCGCCTGTGTCAACATACTCCATACGCTCATAGACGCGAACCGTGTGCTTGCCGTCGGGACGGCGCAGGATGAACGCCGGCACGACGGGCGCATGGAACTTGCGCGAAAAGACGGCGGGCCCCAAAGGCGTCGACGCCGTCCTGCCGAGAAAGTCGATGAACGCGCCGCCCGGCCCCGCATCCTGATCGGCGAGGAACCCCAAGATCTTCCCCTTCTTCAAGGCGCGTCCCGCCGACAGAAGCTCACTCGTACCGCGTGAGAAAATCTCCGCGCCGATCGTCGCGCGCAGATCGTCGAGGACGCGCGAATACTCCGCATTCGGCTGCGTTTTGGCGATCGCTGTGACCGGCAGTCCCGACAGCGAAAAGGCGGCGGACAGCCATTCCCAAGTGCCGATATGTCCCGTGAGAACGACGACGCCGTGCCCTTCGGCGAGTGCATCCTTCATGCGTTCAAGATGCTCAATCTCGATGTACTCATGCAAATTTTTCTCGTTGAGGTTCGGCATATACAGGATCTCAAGCATATTCTGCGCGAGATTCACGAAAGAGGCGCGTACAATCTTTCGCGCTTCTTTCTCCGAAACGGCAAGCCCTGTCATCATCTGACGCACAGCAAGTTCACGCTGCTTCTTGATGAGGATGTAATAGAGCCTGCCGAGCAGCGCACCGAGAAAGAGCAGCGCACCGTGCGGCAGGAAGCGGAGCGTGCGGCTCAAAGCCATCAGCGATTTGTAGAGCATGAAGATTCACCTGCTGTCTGGAAATAATCATTGGGAGACGTTCGTGACTTTCGCCGGAGCGGAAAAACGCGCGACGATATCCGCCCAACGGCCCTGCGCCTTCAAGAGAAATTCGACGATCTCGCGCACGGCGCCTCTGCCGCCTGGCGCATGCGCCACGAAATGCGACAAGGCGCAGACCTCGTCCGCAGCGTCGGCAGGCGCAGCAGCAAAGCCGACTTGCCCCATGACGGCGAGATCGACGAGATCGTCGCCGATGTAGGCGATCTCCTCGTCAAGAAGTCCATGACGCGCCTTGATATCGGCGTAGGCGCTGCGCTTGTCGATATGACCGAGGTATGCGTCCTCGATCTTCAGCTCGGCGGCGCGCAAAGAAACGATGGCGCTCGCACGTCCCGTGATGATCGCCGTGCCGAAGCCTTCATTCTGCCACAGGCGTATACCGAGCCCATCGCGCACATAAAAGGGCTTCATGAACTCGCCCGTCTCGCCCGTATAGATGCCGCCGTCCGTCAAGACGCCGTCGACATCGAAGATGATGAAGCGCACGCGGCGCGCACGCTCCGTCGCATCTGCAGCAAAAACCATCAGAGCAGCTTTCCTTTCACGACATCGTAGATCGCCAGAACGTCTTTCAGCACTTCTTCGAGCTTGTCGAGGTAAAGGCTGTTCGGACCGTCGCAAAGCGCTTCTTCGGGATTGTCATGCACCTCCATGAACAAACCATCGACGCCGGCGGCGACAGCGGCGCGCGCCAGATGCTCGACGAACTCGCGGTTGCCGCCCGACGACGTGCCCGCGCCGCCCGGCAGCTGGACGCTGTGCGTCGCGTCGAAGATGACGGGTGCGCCGAACGTGCGCATGATGGGAAAGCTCCGCATATCGACGACGAGATTGTTGTAGCCGAACGATGCGCCACGCTCCGTCAAAAGAATGTCAGAGCAGCCGCCCTCGTGCAGCTTGTCAACGACGTTGCCCATGTCGCGCGGCGCGAGGAACTGCCCCTTCTTGACGTTGACGACGCAGCCGGATCTTGCCGCCGCATAGATGAGGTCGGTCTGCCGGCAGAGAAAGGCAGGAATCTGCAGTACATCGACGACTTTCGCCGCAGGCGCGATCTGCGATTCCTTATGAATGTCCGTCACGACAGGTACATCCAGCTCGTCTTTGATCGTCTGCAGCATCTCCAGCCCCTTCTTCAGCCCCGGTCCGCGGAAGCTGTTGAAAGACGAGCGGTTCGCCTTGTCAAAGGACGCCTTGAAGATGTAGGGGACGCCAAGCCTTGCGGTGATTTCCTTGATCGTGCGCCCAATGAGCAGGCAGCGATCCAACTCTTCGAGGACGCACGGCCCCGCCATAAGCACGAGCGGGCTGCCCCCGCCGATCGTGAAATCTCTGACCTTCACCTTGTTCATCATCATAGTACCGCCTTTCTCTGAAAAATCGTTCGACAGATTCCCCGCCGCCGTTCTGCAGGCGACGACGCCAAGCGCACCTGCGCCGCCTCTACGCCAATCCCTGCTCGCGGTAGATCCTATTGACGAGCGCCAAATCCTCGGGCGTATCGACGCCGACAAAGCGGCAGCGCGTTTCCAGCACACGAATGCCGTAGCCGTTTTCAAGCGCACGGAGCTGCTCTAAGGACTCCGCCTTCTCCAAGGGCGTCGGCGCAAGACGCGCATAGTGCAGCAAAAAGTCGCGCCGATAGGCATAAATGCCGATGTGCTTGTATACAGGCACGACAGACGCACGCGGATAAGGCACGAGCGAGCGCGAGAAGTAGAGCGCATAGCCGAGCTTGTCCACGATGACCTTGACGTTGTTCGGATTGAGCTGCTCTGCCGCATCGTCCATGCGCGTCATGACCGTCGCCATCGGCAGATTCTCGTCCGTCTCAAAGGGCGCGATCAGCTCGTCAATCACGGACGGCTCTATGAGCGGTTCGTCGCCCTGCACATTGACGATGAGATCCATTGCCGGATATGCCGCCGCAACTTCGGCGAGCCGATCTGTGCCCGTCGGGTGGTCGGCTCGCGTCATGATCGCCTCGCCGCCGTCCTTTTGCACGGCGTCATAGATGCGCCGATCGTCCGTCGCCACGATCACCTTCTCGGGCTTCTTGGCAAGGCTCGCACGCTCCAAGACACGGCAGATCATGGGCTTGCCGCATATATCGGCGAGCGGCTTGCCCGGCAGGCGCGTCGATGCATAGCGCGCCGGAATCACGCAGAGTGTCCTCATTTCTCTTCTCCTCCCTTTCGCAAGGCAGCATTCCTTTCCTGCAGATGTGCGGCGAGCATCTCCTGAAACTCCGTCGCCCCCTCTTGAAACGTGACCTCGACGCAGATGACGAATACGGGGATCGGCACCTTCGCCTCAATGATCGTCAACGGAATCTTCACGGCGTCCTTCTCCGTGATGACGATAGCTTCCGCCCCGAGGGAGATCGCCTGATCGAGGACGTCCTGCAGTTCCTTCGTCGTATACTCATGGTGATCGGGGAACCGCAGACTCTCGACAATCTTCGCGCCGACGTCGGAGAGCGTTTGCTCAAACGACATGGGATTGCCGATCGCCGAGACCGCCATGACCCTTTTCCCATCGAGCGTCTTAATATCAACGCCCTCGCCCGCGATGTCGCGATGCCAGTCCTTGAGTTCGACGAAGCGGCGCGGTCGATGGATGCTCTCCATGATCAGCGCCTTCTCGTTGTACTTTCGTATCGTGTTCTTGATGTGTTCGCGCGATACGCCGACCGCCTGATCGACCTTCGTCAAAAGGCAGACGTCGGCGCGTTCAATGTGCGCGACAGGCTCTCTGAGCGTGCCGCGCGGCAGCATATAGCCGTTGCCGAACACGTTGACCGCATCGACGAGCAGGATGTCCATATCGCGTGCGAGCTGCCAATGCTGGTAGCCGTCGTCTAGGATCGCGACTTCCGCGCCGAAATGCTCGATGGCGTACTGCCCTGTGAGCGCGCGTTCCGCGCCGATCAGCACGGGCACTTCGGGCAGATGCTTGGCGAGCATGAACGCCTCGTCTCCCGCCTCCGTCGCATCCATGTAGAGCTTCTGTCCATCGGAAACGATACCGACGTCGCCGCGCCACTTCGCACGATAGCCGCGGTTCAAGATGACGACGCGATAGCCCCTGTCGCGGACAGCTGCCGCCAAAACCTGCGCCGTCGGCGTCTTGCCCGTGCCGCCGACCGTGATGTTGCCAAGGCTGATGACGTAACAGCCGAGCCGCTTTCTTTGAAAAACGCCCGCCTTGTAGCCCCAGAGTTTCAAGTTCACGAGCTGCCGATAAATGACAGAAAACGCATACAGCACGCCCATGATGAGATGCAGCCAAATGCCATCGGCATGGCGGCGGCGCATGAGATCGGTGACGTAGGTGCGGAAGTTCTCGACGCGCTCCGTCGTGCGCACCTTGCCCGCATTTTCTCCCTGCTCAAAGTCTTCGAGGAACTCGCGCAGGATCACGGCAGTCTTTCTCGATGCGCCCTTGTTCTCGCCGACGATGGCGAGTGTTTCGTGCTCCATGCGCCGCCGCGCGTCCACATCCTCGAAAAGCCTTAGAACAGCTTCGGCAAGCTCTCCTTCGTCATGCACGGTGATGCAGGCGCTTCGCTTCGTAAACAGCACATGCGTATCCTTGAAGTTGAACATGTTGTGTCCGACGATGATCGCCTTGCCGTGCGCCGCCGGCTCCAGGATATTGTGTCCGCCGTGCGCGATGAGACTGCCGCCGACGTAGATGACGCTGCCGATGCTGTAAACCCTGCCCAGCTCGCCGATCGTGTCGAGGATCACGATGTCGTGACCCTCCTGCGGATTTTCCAAAAGCTCCGTGCGTCGTGCGACGGAAAACCCCTTGTGTCTGCAACGCGCAGCGACCTCCGTCGTACGCAGAAGCTCGCGCGGCGCGATGATGAGCTTCGCCTCGGGGAACTTTTTCCGAAGCGCGGCAAAGGCTTCTAAGACGGGAGTCTCCTCGCCGCGATGCGTGCTGCCCGCAAGGAAGATGCCGCCGCTCTTCGAAAGCCCCATCTCACGAATGAGTTTATTCTTCTCCGCCGTACTCACGTCCGTATACGTCTGATCGAACTTCGTGTTGCCCGTGACGGTGACAAGCTCGGGCGGCGCACCGAGACGCATGATGTACTCGGCGTCGATGGGCGACTGCATGGCGAACATTCGGACCGTGCTGATCATATCGTCGAGGACACTGTGCAGATGCTTGTAGCGCTTGACGCTTTTGTCGCTGATGCGCCCGTTGACCATCATGACGGGGATGTGGAGCTTCTTCGCCGTCCGCAGAAAGTTCGGCCAAAGCTCCGTCTCCACGGGCATGAAGATGCGCGGATGGATGCGCCGCAGGATGCTTCCCGCACGCCACGGCAGATCGAGCGGAAAGTAGATGATGCTGTCCGCATCCTTGATGATGCGGTTCGCCATCTCGTAGCCCGCCGTCGTGACGACAGAAACGAGGATCGGACTTTTCGGAAACTCCTTGCGAAATTCCCGAATCAAAGGACTTGCGGCGACGATCTCACCGACGGACGCCGCATGTACCCAAATACTGTTCTTCTTCGCGACCTTGTCAAGCGCGTGTTCGGGGAAAAACCCGAGACTCTGCCGCACGCGCTCGACGAAGCCGCGCTCACGTACGGCGCGTACCAAAAAGACGGGTATGATGAGGACGACGGCGAGAATCGCCGCGAGATTATAAAGTAAGCGCATGGTTCCTCTCCTTTATTGCCGCATCATGCCCGTGCAGGCTGCAAAGTTTCTTCCTCGTTCTTGAACTGGATATGGTAAAGCGTGCTGTAAAGGCCGCCCGCCGCCAGAAGTTCCGCGTGCGTCCCCCGCTCGACGATGCGTCCGCCGTTGATGACATAGATGCAGTCGGCGTTGAAAATCGTCGACAGCCGATGCGCGATAGCAAAGGATGTGCGCCCCACCATGAGCTTGTCGAGCGCCGCCTGCACGATCTTCTCGCTCTCCGTATCGAGCGCCGACGTCGCTTCGTCAAGGATCAGGACGCGCGGATTTTTCAAGATGGCGCGCGCAATCGAGATGCGCTGACGCTGCCCGCCCGAAAGATTCAGTCCGCGCTCGCCGATCTTCGTTTCATAGCCGTCGGGAAGCTGCCGAATGAACTCTTCAGCGTTCGCCGCACGCGCCGCTTCCTCGACCTCGGCGTCCGTCGCGTCAAGCCTGCCGTAACGGATATTTTCGCGCACGCTGCTCGAAAAAAGCATCGTTTCCTGCGGCACAATGCCGATCTGCTCACGCAGGGAATCAAGCGTCACATCACGCACATCGTGACCGTCGATCCGGATCGCCCCCTCGTTGACCTCGTAAAAACGCGGAATGAGGTTCGCGATCGTCGATTTGCCCGCCCCCGAAGGACCGACAAAGGCGATGAGCTGCCCGGGACTTGCCTCAAGCGTCACATGTGAAAGCGCAGGCACGCCATCCTTGTAGGAAAAGGACACATCCTCGAAAGCGACGCGGCCTTCGATCTCAGGCAGAGGCGCGGCGCCTTCCTTGTCGTGAATCGTCTCCTCCATATCGAGCACGCCGAACACGCGGTCAACCGCCGCCATCGCTCTCTGTATTGTGCCGTAGATGCGGCTGATGCGCTTGACGGGGTTCGCGAGATTCACGGCGTATGTCAGAAAAGCGACGAGCGAGCCTGCCGTGAGATCGCCCTGCACGACCTCATAGCCGCCGATCCACAAGATGAACGTGACCGTGATCGCCGCGAGAAACTCGACGGTCGGCGTCAAAAGGCTCGTGAGCTGCACGTTCTTCATCTCGGCTTGAAAATTCAGCTCGTTCTGCCGATGAAAGCGCGCGATCTCGTGGCGTTCGCGCACGAACGACTTGACGACGCGCACCGCCGAGATGCTTTCCTGCAAGAGCGAGTTGATGTCGGCAAGCCGCTCTTGGATGACCGTGCCCGACTGCTTGAGCTTCTTGCCGAAAATATTCATCGCCTGCCCGACGAGCGGCACCGTAATGAGTGTGATCAGCGTGAGCTTCCAATCGAGATAAAACATGAGCACAATCGAGCCGATGAGCACAGAGCTTTCCGTCACAAACTCGATGAGCTTATCGACAAGCGCATTCTGCAAAGCCTGCACATCGTTCGTCACATAACTCATGATTGCGCCCGTCTGCTGCCGGTCGAAATAGGCGAGCGGCATACGCTGAAACTTTTCAAAAAGCGCTTCGCGAATGTCGATGACGACGCGCTGCCCGACGAAGGACACGAGGTAGCTCTGCCCATAGTAGAAGACGCCGCGGAAGAAGAACACGACGACGATGCCGACCGCGATGAGGTTCAGCATCGCCATGTCGCGCTCCATGAGCACCTTGTCGATCATGTCCTTGATGATCCAAGGCACATAGAGGTTCGCCGCTGCCGCGAACACGATGCAGACGATGGCAAATGCCAGATGCTTCATGTAGGGGCGGATATACCGCAGCAGGCGCACGTAGTTCTTCATGCTTCCCTCTCATTCCCACTGCCGCCCGCCGCCGCGAGCACATGCGCCGCGACGCGCACCGCTGCGCCCGGCGGGCCGAGCTGCAGCACGGCGACCTTGAGCCGCGCCATGACGGAATCGCGGTGCGGCTCGCCCTTATAAAGCTTCGCCGCTTCCTCGGCGATGCGCTCAGGCGTCACCTCGTCCTGCAAAAGCTCCGGCTCCGCTTCCTCACCCAAGATGATATTCGGCAGACTGAAGTGGTCGATCTTCACGAGCATCTTGCCGATGGCATAATTGAGCCTGCCCATACGATAGCAAACGACGGCGGGCAGATTCATCAGCGCCGCTTCCATGACGACGGTGCCGGATGTCGCGATGGCGAAATCGGCGATGCCCATGAGGTCGTAGGTATGCGCGTCTGTCAGCTCGACGGACGCACCTGATCTTTCGATGTAGTGCATGAGCTCTTCACGCTCGATGCCGGGTGCGGCAGGAAGAAAGAAGCGCGTCGAAGGATGCTGTTCATGCAGAATGCGCACCGCCTTGAGCATATCGGGCAGCAAAAGCGCGATCTCCTGCCTGCGGCTGCCGGGTAAGAGCAGCGCGGCGCGTTCGTCATCTTTGAGACGGAAAAACTCCCGTGCCGCTTCCGGCTCCATGTCAGCACGCACCGTATCGACGAGCGGATTGCCGAGAAAGGTGACATTCGCGCCGGCTGTGACGTAAGGGCCGATCTCATGATGGAAGATCGTGACGATCTCCTTTGCGATCGCCGCGCACTTCTTCGCGCGGCCCTTGCGCCACGCCCAAGCCGACGGCGGGATATAGGAAAAGACGGGAACGCCGAGCGCTTTCGCCTTCGCCGCGAGTCGCCAGTTAAAATCAGGATAGTCGATGATGAGGAGAAGATCCGGCTTTTCCTCGCGCATCGCTTCGACAAGCGTCTTTTCGAGCTGCAGGAGCCGACCCAGCCCTAAGATGACCTCCCAGACGCCCATGATGCTGTAGTCGCGACAGTCGCGCACAAGACGCACGCCCGCCTCCGCCATCTTGGCGCCGCCAAAGCCGAAAAGCTCTGCATCAGGTCTCATCTCAAGCATTTCCTGCGCCAGACGTGCGCCGTGCAAATCGCCCGACGCCTCGCCCGCCGACATCATGATCTTCATCTTGCCCCTCCCCTTCTTATCCGCGCTTCCTATGAAGTCGAAAAAGCGCGAGGATACATAGCCTGTATCCGCCGCGCAAATCCTCAAATCGCTGCGATTGTTATGCCGTTTTCTTCGGCGAGTGCAAGCACCTTCGCCTGATCGACGACGAGCACTCTTTCAGCTTCGATGGCGAGCGCTTTCGCGCCTGCAGCAATCATCGACTCGATCGTCGCCGCGCCGACGGTAGGTACATCGAAGCGCATATCCTGCTGCGGCTTTGCCGCCTTGCCGACGGCAGCGCCGCCGCCCGAGAGCGCCCCGCCGCGCCGTATGCAGGCATCCGTACCCTCGATGGCTTCGAGAGCCATGACTGCCTTCTCTTTGACGACGGCAGTCTGCCCGATGTCGTGCCGACCAAGCTCCTTCGCCATCATAAGCGCCATCTCCATGTCCGCGCGCTCTTCTTCGGTCGGCTCGCGCTTCGTCAGTGTACCCGCCGCAGGCATCAGCGTTTTCAGAAGCGCCGTCTGATCAAACGCCTCAAGCCCTTCCTTCGCCAGCTCCTTGACGAAAGCGAGCATGATCGTATCATCCTTCTTGTCGGGCAGCGACATCAAAAGCTGCATCATACGCATATCGGGCTGCTCGTGACTCCCTGCGAAAAGAAGCTCCTTCGTGACCTTGCCGAGAAGCGTCACCTTCGTCACGCCGCGTTCCTTGAGGTAGTCGATGATCGCACCGAGCTTGCTGACGTTGATCGCCCGATGATCGGCGCAGACGGCGGCAAGCTCCGCATCCGTATCCGCGAGAAGCGATACGGCGCTGACCTCAATGCCGAGCGCTTTCGCCGCCTGCGCACAGACGACAGGCAAGCGTCCCACGCCGGCTAACAGTCCAATTTTCTCCAAAGGTTCTCCCTCCGATTTCTTCCGAATCTCTATTCGTTCTCGCGGCGCTCACGGCATATCCCGCGATCCACGTTGCGCAAAAAGCGCAGGAAATGCTCGACCTCTTCGGATGTATCGACTTCCTGCTCAATGACAGCGATCGCCTGTGCAAGACTCAACCCCGAGCGGAAGAGGATCTTGTAGGCTCGCTTGATGTTGCGCCGCGCCTCGACCGCGATGCCCGCGCGCGCGATGCCCACACTGTTCAGCCCGACGACACGCGCCGGATGTCCATCGACGATCGTATAGGGCACGCAGTCCTGCACGACCTTCGACATGCCGCCGATCATCACGTTCCTGCCGATCTTCACGAACTGGTGGATACCGCACATGCCTCCTAAAACGGCACGATCCTCGACGACGGCATGACCTGCGATCATCGCTGCATTTGACATGATGACGTGATTGCCGATGACGCAGTTGTGCGCGACATGCGTACAAGCCATGAGCAGACTGTCGCTGCCGATGCGCGTCTCCTCGCCCTCGCCCGTCGCGCGGTGAATGCTCGAATACTCGCGGATCGTCGTGCGGTCGCCGATGATCGTATAGCTCTTTTCGCCCTTGAACTTCAGATCCTGCGGCTCCGCGCCGACCGAAGCGAACTGGAAGATATGGCTGTCCCTGCCGACGCTCGTCCAACTGTTGATGACGGCGTGCGGCTCGATACGCGTACCCGCGCCGATTGAAACATTCGCGCCGATCACAGCATGTGCGCCGACCTTGACATTCTCTCCGAGCGTCACGTTCTCCTCGATCACGGCGTAAGGTCCAATCTCCACGCCCTTCGCCACATGCGCACGCGGACTCACAACCGCCGATTCGTGGATGTATGCCACTACTTTGCTGTCTATCATTATTCCCACCCCTTATTCCTCTCGAAAAGAGCTGACAGGATTCCATCTATGCCTTTCAAAATAAAAGAAGGTCTTTGCCGCAGGATCTTACGGAACCGCCAACGGTTCCTCGCCCATCCATGCAGGCATACAGCACCATATTATTATAATCCGGCGAACCCTGTCGTATTCTGCCTCGCAAATCTCGGCAAAATCGGCAATTTTCGGGGGTTGATAAAAGACTGGCACCTATTCTCGTGCGAATCTTGCCCTTTAGGACATATTTTCTGCCCTTTGCAGCGCAAAAGTGAAGTCCGCCTTGGCGACGAGTACGTTATCGACATAGCCATCGGCGTGGAGCTTGCCGAAATCACCGTGAATCTTCGTGATCTTCGCCTTCGTCACGAGCTGATCGCCGGGCACGACAGGCTTCTTGAACTTCACGCCCTCCATGCCGCCGAAGAGCGCGAGCTTGCCGCGGTTCTCCTCGGGGTAGAGCATCGTGATGCCGCCGACCTGCGCCATAGCTTCCAAGATCAGCACGCCCGGCATGATCGGCGAGTCGGGGAAGTGCCCGCGGAAAAAATCTTCCATCATCGTCACGCACTTGATGCCCGTCGCCGACTCAAAGGGCACAAGCTCGATGATGCGGTCGACGAGAAGCATCGGCGGACGATGCGGCAAGATCTTCTGAATTTCATTGATGTCCAAAACCATAGTGTTTCGCTCCTTCTTTCTTTCACGGAATATATCCGGCAATCGTAGCAAAGATGCAGCGCCCTTCTATCCGGCGCTCGATTCGAACGCAGCATAAAGCGCTTTCGCGAGCTGTGTATTCAGTGCGTGACCTGACTTCACGGCAATGATATGACCGCGCACGAAGCCGGCGAGGCGAATATCACCGATGAGATCGAGGATCTTATGGCGCACGAGTTCGTCGGGGAAGCGAAGCGCGTTGAGCCAGCGTTCATCGTTGTAGACGATGACGTTTTCGAGCGTGCCGCCAAGCCCAAGCCCCGCTTTCTTGAGGGCGTCGACTTCGCCCTCGTAAGCGATCGTACGCGCCGGCGCGATCTCCTTCTCATAGGCGTCCCCGCGAAAGATGAAGTCGCGGTACTGCGTGCCGACAAGCGCGTGTTCGTTGAGTGAAGTGAAGCTCACGCGCAGCCCCTCGCCATACGGCACGGCGATGAGAAAGCGGTCGCCGTCGTCGATGCGATAGACACGATCAATGATGATTTCGCGGCGTTCCTTCTCCTGCTGCACTTTTCCCGCTTCTTTCAAAAGCGTAAAAAAGACGAGCGCACTGCCGTCCGCAACGGGCGGCTCTTCCGCATCCATCTCGACAAAGCAGTTGTCGATGCCGAACGCCGCGAGTGCGCTCATCAGATGCTCGACCGTAAAGACGCGCACACCGCCCTCAGCAAGCGTCGTCGCACGCACCGTCGAGGTCACATGCGGCGCAGCCGCACGAATGCGCGGCCCGCCCGCAAGGTCGCGGCGCACGAAAACAATCCCCGCATCGACCGGAGCCGGCATAAGCGAGAGATGCACCACGACGCCGGAATGAAGCCCCACGCCGTCATAATCGACGCGTCGGGCAATCGTCGTCTGAAAGGACATGAAAATCCTCCTCGCTGAGAAACACAAAAAGCGGC
>NZ_JBQNBV010000018.1:0-22328 GCF_052169755.1 Selenomonas sp.
GATGCTGCGGACCTATGCTTTGGGGCAGAGATTCGCAGCCTTTTGTTTGAAGAGAGATGTTTTTCCCAGAAGGAAGAAGAAATACATCCCAAAGTCGGATTCTACCAAAGTTTTTTCCAAAGCGCTTATATTTTATGCGCACTTTCACGATATACTAAAATATAGGGGTTTCTTTTTCGTGTTTTCTTTTCGTGGTTGTTCAAAGTAAAACATGGCTGCCGTTGTTTCTTTGGATGAGTAGATAGAGGAGTTGCATTTCTATGGGTTACCCCGATACGATCAAGACGGATCAAGATGTTCTGGATGCTTTTGTTGCCGTTGCGCCTTATTTGAATCGCGTTGTTCGCCAAGAGGTCGTTACCTGTGTGACGAATACGGAAACGACGCTGAGTTCGGCGCTTAATGATAAGGTCAATTTCTCACCTGCCATCGGTACGCCGCTTTCTCCGAATACGAGGCGTGTTCTTGAGACGGGGAAAGACTATGTCGGGTTGATCGACGAGAAGCTTTATGGTCGTGGCGTTCGCAGCATGATTACACCGATTCATGGTGTCAATGGCGGCATTATCGGTACGTTCGTGACGGCGATGGATGTCGAGCAGGACATCAAGCTTGCCCATGCGGTCGACGAGGTGACGAAGTCGACGGAGACGGTTTATCATGCGGTTGAGCAAGTCGCTGAGAGTGCGAGTGAGCTTGCGAAGTCGGGACAGGAGGCTGTGCAGCAGGCAGCCGATCTCAAGGAGCGCAACGCCGAGACAATCAAGGTCATCGAGTTCATCAACAATATCGCGCAGCAGACGAACCTCCTCGGACTCAACGCTGCCATTGAAGCGGCGCGTGCGGGCGAGCAGGGCAGAGGTTTTGCCGTTGTTGCGGAAGAGGTCCGAAAGCTTGCCGAGCAGTCACGTGAAGCGACGGAAAAGATTCAAGCGACGCTCGCCGAGATGAACAAGGCGGTTGAGGAAATCTCCAAGACGATTGAAACGACGGGGGCGATCAGTGAGGAGCAGGCGGCCTCGACGGAGGAGATCACAGCCAATCTTTCACGAGTTACCAATGCAGCGGAGGAGCTTGGGCAGTTCGTTGTACGTACGGATTGAAAAGAAATATAAGTCAATTTTTCATGAAAACTGCAGAGGTCGTGCTGCATGTATGGTATCCCCCGATCGGATTTTGCTGATCGGGGGATTTTTTGTGTTGCATTGTCCGGGACGAATTTCTTTCTTTATTTTTTATGTGGGATGGATTTCATATTTTTTTGAAGTGTTTTCACTTTTTGATAGATTTTTTTATATCTTTCGGTTATACTATAACTTAGGATAGCTTCACCGTTTTATGGGGATAATGCGTGAGAGGTTATGGGGAAAGCATTGGTAGTTATGCTTGTCTATCTTGAGGGGGTTATATTATGGCAAAATATAAGACTCCGATAGCAGGTTACGAGAATCAATGTGTAGGTCTGTTATTGGAAAAACTGGGTGTGGTCACGTTCGATTACGATATCGAGGGGGACGTGCTGCTCTTAGCGAAGGCGCGCGATGGGATGCAGGAGAGGCATCTCGATGGCTTCTGCCGTACGCTTTGCACGGAGAATCGCGGCATGGTGCATCCCGATTCGGTCGAGCGTCTCGTCGCGCTTTTCCGCGGACAGACGACGGGCGTGCGTGAGGTCTTGCTCGATATGGCGGAAACGCCGCAGGGGCGCTATTCGTGGTACGAGGTTGCTGTGAAACTCGTGCGCGATGAGACGGGGCGTGTGCGCCGCACGATCGGCATCCTTTGGGATATTGAGTCGAGCATGGGCAAGATGGAGCAGAGTTTTTCGCATTTTCGCTCGGAGCGCGATTCTGTCACGGGCGTTTTGAACGGCTCGGGGCTTGAAAAAGCGGTGCAGGTGTATCTTGCAGGTCATGGACGTGATGAGAGCAATGTGCTTATGCGCATCTCTTTCGACAATTTGCACCAGCTCGCACAGCAGCGCGGCAAGCATTGGACGGATCAACTGCTCGTGCGTATATGTAAAGCGATTGGCAGTTTCTTCCGTGCGGGTGATGTGCTTGCGCATCTCGGCGACGGGCAGTTTGCTGTGTTCGTCAAGGATATGGAGCGTACGGAGGTCATGGACATGAAGGCGCGCGCGATTCGCATGTTGTTCGGTGGGGAGAATACGCAGTTCGGCGGCTACGGGCTTGTCTGCCGCATCGCTGTCGCCTACTATCCCGAGGATGGCAGGGCGTTCCATGAGATTTTGGAAATGGCGGAGAAGCGTCAGGCTTTGGCGAGCGGCGCCGAGATGCATGAAAAGGCGCTGACGCCGGCTTGATTTGTGAGGTTGTTAGAAGATCCCGCGACGGCTTGGGCTGTCGCGGGATTTTTATGCTTTTGCAGAGGATTCGGCTTCGTTTTGTATAGCTGGCTCGCTGGAAAGATGCCGTGCATCTGGGAAAAAATGCGGAAGACATTTTGTTGGCGCTTCCTATAGCTTTCCGCGTCGCAGTAGTGTATAATGAAATGGTATATAATTTTTTGAGGAAAGGCAGGGCGTATGGAGCAGTTTACGCAGACGTTTTTGGAGTTTATCGACGCTTGGGGCTATGTGGCGGTCGCTGTGCTGATGGCGCTGGAAAATGCCTGCATACCGATTCCGAGCGAGTTGATCTTGGGGTTTTCCGGCTATTTGATCTTCGCGGAGCGCATGGGCTTTGTCGGGGCGATGGTCGCGGGTATGGTCGGCGGCATGGCAGGTTCGATCTTCGCGTATCTTGTGGGGCGGTACGGCGGTCGTTCTTTCGTGGATAAGTATGGCAAGTATTTTTTTGTGAAGAAGTCGCATGTCGATATTGCGCAGCGTTGGTTTGATAAGTATGGCGTCAAGGCGGTGTTTTTCAGCCGTATGCTTCCGGTCGTGCGCACGTTTATCTCGCTGCCTGCGGGGTTTGCGCATGTGGATATGAAGAAGTTCCTGGTCTATACGTTCCTTGGTTCGCTGCCTTGGACGGCGCTGATCCTTGGCGTCGGCATGGCGCTTGGCGAGAGTTGGCAGCTCATGCTGAAGGTGGGGCACGAGGTGAGCATCGGCTTTGTCGTCGTCAGCGCAATCGTCATTGCCGTTCTTTATTTGCGCTATCGGCGCAGTCGTCGGCACAAAGCAAAAATGGACGTGGAATGATCCACGTCCATTTTTTGAAGCGTCACGAAGAACCTGCCGCTGCGCGTCACATAGAGGAAGCCGGACGGATCGAAGAGAAATACAGAGGATGCGGGAAAGTTTTTCGTTCCGCAGGTTCGTTTTCCTGCAGTACGGGCGCTTGTCGCGGATTGGCAGGATTGTATCGTATCATGGGCGAGGGAAGAGGACAAGCATAGGAGAAAGGTTTGGGGCTGATGATATACCCGATGAAGCTGAAAGCGCCGCTCAAGGATTATCTTTGGGGCGGTACGCGCCTCAAGACGGAATACGGCAAGGAGACGTCGCTGGCGAAGGTCGCAGAGAGCTGGGAGCTTTCCTGCCATAAGACGGATCAAAGCATCATCGAGAATGGCGCGGATGCGGGACTGACGCTTGAGGCATATATTGCGCGTGAAGGGGCGCATGTCGCACTCGGTTCGCATGGCTCGCGCTATCCGTATTTTCCTTTGCTTATCAAGCTCATTGACGCGCACGATGATCTCTCGGTGCAGGTGCATCCTGACGACAGCTATGCTTTTGAGCACGAGGGTGAGTACGGCAAAATGGAGATGTGGTATATCCTCGATGCAGAGCCGGATGCAGAGATCATCTATGGTTTTGCAAAGGAGATTTCGCGCGAGGAGTGCCGCCGCCGCATCGAGGAGAATACGCTTTTGGACGTTGTGCGGCGCGTCAAGGTGCGGGCGGGCGACGTCATCGTGATTCCGGCGGGCACGGTGCATGCTATCGGACGCGGCATCTTCCTCGCAGAGGTTCAGCAAAATTCAGATACGACGTACCGTGTCTACGACTATGCGCGGCTTGGTGCGGACGGAAAGATGCGCGAGCTGCACATCGACAAGGCGCTTGATGTGCTGTCCTTCGCACCGCCGCCTTGCGCTGTGAGCCGCGGGGAGCAGCTTACGATTTTTGCTGAGTATGAGATGGTGATTGCTGCGCGTACGGAATTTTTTTCCGTCTATCATTTTGATCTTCATGGCCGCTGCCGTCTGCAGGCGGGGCGCACGAGCTTTCAGTCGCTCGTCGTTCTTAGAGGGCCGCTGGAGCTTTCGTGGGCGGGCGGCGAGGAGATCTTGGAGAGGGGCGACTCGTACTTTATTCCGGCAGATTTTGGCGACTATATGCTGCGCGGCGAGGGCGCGTTTCTTTTGACAGAGGTTTGACGGGATATGTGCTGCGGTCATACGTCAAGAGGTGAAATGCGCCCCGAAGAGGGATGTTCTTCGGGGCGCGTTGGCGTTATGGGATTTCGGGCGGCTGACTGCATATCGCTGTGTGGTGCAGGACGTCTTCGAGACGCATTTCGACATCGAACGCTTCTTTGTGGACGGTTTCCGCCGTATCGAATTCATTGAGGTCATCCGTTTCGAGAGCTTTTAGGAAATGCTCCCAAGCCGTGATGGAAAGCTCGGTCGATTCGGCGCGCAGCTGGCTTACATAGCGTGCGCCGGGGGGCACGGAGAGCGCGGAGAGCTTTTGCTGACGCTCTTTTAAGCTCGGGATGATGCTTGTGTTGATGAGCTTTTTGAGGTCGCTCTTCTGCGTATTCGATAGGAGACCGGTGCCGTCCCAAGGCATGTCGGTCAGTTGCTGGAAGCGTTGCTGCTCTTGGGAGAAACGCTTGTTGTACTGATCGACGATGGGCTGGGATTCCTGCAAATATGAGGCGACGTCCTTTTCGAGGAGCGGCGTGAGCCGATCCAGGCAGTCTCGGTAGTTCTTGATGTAGGCGACCTGCCAATGACCGTCGGCGGCTTGCTCCATAGCGAGAAGGAGCGTGAGATTTGTCTGTGTGAGTTCGTCCTTTGCCTTGATCTGCGCCGTCGCTGTCGCGCCGTCGCGGTTGATGGATTCGAGACCGATGATCGTGATGTTTTTGAGCAGGCTGCGTTCAAAAAGATTTTCGAAGTCGATCTGCAGCTGACGGCCTTGCAGAAGTGCGCCGGGCTTTTGCCACTCGCCCGTTTCGATGAAGCTGGCGAGCGTCGTGCGCAGCCCCGCCGTGACCTGCGGCTTGACGAGCTGGTAGAAGTTCACGGCGTCTTTTCGCTGTCCTGTCGTCAAGGATGTATCGGCGGCAAAGAGACTGCGCGTGAGATCGTCGTAAATTCTTCCCATAGTGAGGCTGACGTTGACATAGCGCTCGAACTTTTCCGCATCGTGCGATTCGACGGCGGCTTGAATCTCGTCGAGAGCGTATTCGGGGCTTCTCGCGTGGATGAAGAAGTACCAGAGCACAGAGCCGATGGCGAGGGCAAAGAGCACGATGACGGACATCGTGAGCGTGCGGTTGTATGAGCTGATCTTCCTGGCGCGCAGCTGTAGCCGCCAAGTGTAATCGTCCATGTGATTTCTCCTTCGAGGGAAACAAATGAAAATATTTGTTACAATATAACGCTATCATTATAGCATATATGTCAACGAGATGCAGGAGGTGGGCGCGTGAAGTGGGTCAGCCATGAGATCGTGACAGGCATGGCGGTCTATACATGGACGGGCAGTCTCGTGTCGACGGCATGTGCTATGGCGGGCGCCGTTTTGCCGGACTGGATCGAGGGCAAGGGCGGCGGCGTGCGTCTGCCGTGGCGCGGCCTGCTCGCGCATCGCGGCTGGTCGCATTGGCCGCTTCTCTATGTGCTTGGACTCTTGGCGCTGGAAGCTGCGGAAGAGACGCATGGCGAGAGTGCCGCAGGATTTATCTTTGCGGGGCGCTTCGTGCTCGTCGGCGCACTCTTTCACATCGCTGAGGATGCGCTTTGCGGCAAGGTGCCGCTCTTTCATCCGGCGAAGAAGGTCGGCGTGCGTTTGTTTCGCGTCGGCTCTTTCGCTGAGTACGTATTTGCGATTGTCGTTGTTATCGTCTGTTACGTTGTCGGACGGCTGTTTTTGTGGTAGATCTCGATAGGATAAAATAGCAATAAATTTATCATAGACTTATGAAGCAAGAAGGAAAGTGGCACACTCGTGAGGAAGTTCTTATATAGAAGAAGAAATCACCTTTGGAGGGGGATTCCGATGGAACAAGTCACGCAGAAAAAGAAGAACAAGCTGTTGGGACTTCTTGCGGAGAAGTATCCGACGCTTGAATCTGTTTATGAAAAGCTCATCTACCTGCAGGCGCAGCTCGGGCTGCCCAAGGGCATTGAGCATTTCATGAGCGATCTGCACGGCGAATATGAATCGTTTTTCCATATTTTGAACAACTGCTCAGGCGTCATTCGTGAAAAGGTCGAATACGTCTTTGCCGATCGTATGACGGACGAGGAAAAGGCGGAATTTTGCACGCTCATCTACTATCCGAAAGAGAAAGTTGAGCGACTGCACGCACAGAGGAAGGATACACCCGCTTGGTATCGGGAAAATCTCGCGCGTCTTTTGGAACTCTCGAAGCTCATGAGCTACAAATATCCGGCGGCGAAGGTGCGCGGCTTCATCCCCAAGCGTTATGAGTCCGTCATTGTCGAGCTTCTTTACACGCGCCCCGAAGAGGACACGGCGCAGGCGCAGTACCATCGCCGGCTCCTCGCGACCATTGTGCAGATCGACAGCGGCGCCGGATTCATCGAGGCATTTTGCGTGCTTGTCAAGCGTCTCGCCGTCGATCGCCTGCACATCGTCGGCGATTTCTTTGATCGCGGCAGCCGTCCTGATGCGATCCTTAACATGATCCTCAACTATCACGACATCGACATCGAGTGGGGCAATCATGACGTCATGTGGATGGGCGCGGCTGCGGGCAGCGAAGTCTGCATCGCGGGCGTCGTGAGAAACAGTCTGCGCTATCACAACACCGATGTCTTAGAGCGCGGTTACGGCATCAGCCTGCGCCCGCTGTCGCTCTTTGCGACGCATATATATCCCGATGCGAACGCCATCCGCGCTTCGGAAAAGGCGATCACGATGATCATGCTCAAGCTCGAAGGTCAACTCATCACGCGCAATCCAGATTTCCAAATGGAGAGCCGCCGGCTCCTCGACAAGATCAACTACAACTCATCTTACGTCATGCTCGGTGAGCGTCGTTACGAGCTGGAGAGCGCCTACTTCCCAACGATCGATCCGAAAGACCCCTTTGCGCTCTCGGAAGAAGAAGAGCGCATCATCGCTGACCTCAAATCATACTTCACGGAGAGCGAGATGCTGCACAAGCATGTCGATTTTCTCTACAAGAAAGGCAGTCTCTACAAGTGCTGCAACGGCAACCTGCTCTATCACGGCTGTGTGCCCGTCAACGAGGACGGTTCGCTTCGCGAAGTCGTCTTTGACGGCAAAGCGTACAAAGGCCGCTCCTATTTTGATTACGCCGACCGCCGCGCCCGCCGCGCCTACCTATTCCGTGCGCAGGAAGACCTTGACTTCATGTGGTTTCTCTGGTGTGGCAGAACGTCGCCGTGCTCGGGGCGCGAGGTCAAGACCTTCGAGCGTTCGCTTTTGGAAGATGAAAGCACATGGAAGGAGCCTGCCGATCCCTACTACCGTCTGTTGGATGATGAGGACTTCTGCCGCTCCATACTCGCAGAGTTTGGTCTGCCCGAGAGCGGCCACATCATCAATGGGCATGTGCCTGTAAAGGTGAAAAAAGGCGAGACGCCTGTCAAGGCGCACGGCAAAGCCATCATCATCGACGGCGGCTTCTGCCAGGCGTATCACAAGAAAACAGGCATCTCGGGCTTCACGCTCATTTCCAACTCGCGCGGTTTTCGACTCCTCATGCACCAGCAAGTCGCCGACGTGCGCCAGGCATTGAAGGAAAACAAAGATATCGAATCCGTCTCAGAGACGATCGAGCTGCAAACGAAGCACACGACGCTTGAGGATACGGACGAAGGCAAGGACATTCAAGAAGAAATCACCGACCTCTACAATCTGCTCATCGCATATCAAAACGGCGTGATCGAGCCGAAAGCATAGGACGGCATGGCGCGGGATACAGGCGCAAGGCTGTTCATCGTAGGATTATAAACGCTGTGCTGAAAAAGCATCATGGATGATTTAGCGTGACGCCCCAAGCGGTCAAGCCGCAGGCGCAGAACGATTGGCTAGGCTTTTGTAAGGGCGTGATATGTACAGCGTGCCGCTTGGATGAAGCTGGGAAACGAGAAAAAGCAATCATGCCGTTATGCGTGACGGTTGAACCTATGTCCTGAAAGCTCCCCATGAAAATAAATTATCCCTTCGGTCGCAGAATCTTATTCTGCAGCCGAAGGGATTTTCTATGTCGTCAGAACGCAGGATTTCCTCAAAAGCGAAAGCTGCGGACTACTGCTTGTTCTTGATATAGTTGAGCTTGCCGCCCGCTTTCAGCATCTCGATGTCGAGCGCTGAGAGCGCATGGCGCACGCTGAAACTCCGCTTCTTCGTGCGGTTCTCCACGCGGACGGGCGCATCCGGCGCGAGCGCGGAGAAGTCGAGGAAGAGCACGTCGCCCTCGGCGATCGACTCGTAGTCCGCCGCCTCGTCGAAGAGCAGCGGCACGATGCCGAAGTTCACGAGATTCGCCGCGTGAATGCGCGCAAAACTCTTGGCGAGAACCGCCTTGATGCCCAGATACATCGGCGCGAGCGCCGCGTGCTCACGGCTCGAACCCTGCCCGTAGTTCTCGCCCGCGACGATGACGCCGCCGCCCGCCTTCCGGCAGTGCGCCTTGAAGCCTGCCTGCACGTCGCGAAAGACGAACTCGGAGATCTTCTCGATGTTCGAGCGGTACGGCAGAACCTTCGCGCCCGCCGGCATGATGTGGTCGGTCGTGATGTTGTCGCCGACCTTGATGACGACTTCCTTCTCGATCGCAGCTGCGAGCGGCGTGTTCTCGGGCAGCGGGCGGATGTTCGGCCCCTGCACGACCTCGATGCGCTCGGGATGCTCGCGCTCGGGCGCATAGATCATCGAGTCGTCGACGAGGAACGCTTGCGGCTCGGCGGGAAGCTCGAAGTCGGCCTCGCGCGGATCGGCGATGACGCCTGAGATGGCGCTTGCCGCCGCCGTCTCGGGCGAGACGAGACAGACGTTCGCGCTGAGCGTGCCGCTTCTGCCCTTGAAATTGCGGTTGAACGTGCGCAGCGACCACGCATTCGTCACGGGCGACTGCCCCATGCCGATGCAGGGGCCGCATGTGCACTCGAGGAGGCGCGCACCCGCCGCGAGGATCTTGGCGAGACCGCCCGCTTCCGCGACCATAGATAGCACCTGACGCGAGCCGGGCGACAAGACGAGCGAGACATTCGGCGCGACGCGCTTGCCGTCCAAGATGGACGCTACCGTCATGATGTCGCGGTACGACGAATTCGTGCAGCTGCCGATGGCGACCTGGTCGATCGGCTGCCCCGCGACCTCGCGCACCGTCTTGACGACGTCGGGCATGTGCGGCAGAGCGATCAGCGGTTCGAGCGCCGCAAGGTCGATGTCATAGCGCTCATCGTAGACTGCGCCCGCATCGGCAGAGAGTGCGCGGAACACATCCTCGCGCCCTTCGCGGCGCAAAAAGCCGCGCGTCACTTCGTCGCTCGGAAAGACCGACGTCGTCGCGCCAAGCTCCGCGCCCATGTTCGTGATCGTCGCGCGCTCGGGTACACTGAGCGTCTTGACGCCGTCGCCCGTATACTCGATGACCTTGCCGACGCCGCCCTTGACCGTGAGCAGCGAGAGCACCTTCAGTATGATGTCTTTCGCGCTCACGCCCTTTGAAAGAGCGCCCGTCAGATGCACCTCGACGACGCGCGGCATATTCAGCATGAACGGCTCGCCCGCCATCGCGCACGCGACGTCAAGGCCGCCCGCGCCGATCGCGAGCATACCGATGCCGCCGCCCGTCGGCGTGTGCGAATCGCTGCCGAGGAGCGTCGCGCCCGGTCTGCCGAAGCGTTCAAGATGCACTTGATGACAGATGCCGTTGCCGGGGCGTGAGAAGAAGACGCCGTGCTTCTTCGCGACCGTTTGCAGATACTTGTGGTCGTCGGCGTTCTCGAAGCCGCTCTGCAAGGTGTTGTGATCGACGTAGCTGACGGAAAGCTCCGTCTTGACCTGCTCTACGCCCATCGCCTCAAGCTGCAGGTACGCCATTGTGCCCGTCGCGTCCTGCGTCAGCGTCTGGTCGATGCGTATGCCGATCGGCGCACCTTTTTCCATCTCGCCCGCGAGGAGATGCTCCTTCAATATCTTTTCCGTCAATGTCAACGCTTTTGCCTTCATAAAGACACTCCCTTTGCCGCCGCCCCGTGCATGTTCACGCCGAAGCCGCCTTCCACTTTATCCGTGCTTCCTTAAGGTACCACAAAGCATTCGGAGCGTCAACACTTCTATGTAAATTTTATTATAGGAGCAATAACCTATTTTATATAGTGACCCTCTGTGCTATAATGCATCTATGTTTTTTCGGAGCATACATTCCGAGAAAATCTGTACGATATAAGCGGTTCATTGGAAAGGGGTCATTGCCATGGACAAGGCAATCCATCTCGCGCAATTTTACGGCAAGTCGCAGAACTATACGACCATCGCCAAAGATCTGTTCAAACAATACAACGTCAAGCGGGGGCTCAGAAATGAGGATAAGACGGGCGTCTTGATCGGACTGACGCGCGTCGCCGACGTCGTCGGATACAAGCTCGATGAAAATGGCAAGAAGGTCGACGCCGACGGCGAGCTTTTCTATCGCGGCGTCAACGTCATGGATCTTGTAGGCTCTGCCGACCGCGCATCCTATCTTTATGAAGAAGCGTGCTTCCTTTTGCTCTTCGGCTACCTGCCGACGAAAAAAGATCTGCGTCTCTACTGTCAGAGCCTCAAGGAAGGCTACGAGCTGCCCGAAGGCTTCCTCGAAACGCACCTGCTGCACCATCCGGGCAAGAACCTCATGAACCAGCTCCAGCAGTCGATCCTCGCGCTCTACAACTACGATCCCGACCCGGACGCGACCGACGTCTATCGGACGCTCATCAAAGGCGTGAATCTCATGGCGAAGCTGCCGTCCATCGCGTGCTACACCTACAACGCCAAGACGCACTACTTCGGACGCGAGAGCCTCGTGCTGCACTACCCACAGCAGGGCTTTTCGACCGCGGAAAACATCCTCTCCATGCTGCGCCTCGACGGCAAGTTCACGCCGGACGAAGCGCGTCTCTTGGACATCCTGCTGCTTCTGCACGCCGATCACGGCGGCGGTACGAACTCGACCTTTACGAACGTCGTCGTCTCCTCGACCGACACCGATCTCTACTCGGCGATCGCCAGCTCCATTGGCTCTTTGAAAGGGCCGCGTCACGGCGGCGCCAATGTGCGCGTCGCCAACATGATGGACAAGGTCATCGAGGCTGTCGGACTTGATGCCGACGATGCCGCCATCGAATGCGTCATCGAGCGATTGATGCGCGGCGAGCTTGATAATCCATCGGGGCTCGTCTACGGCATCGGTCACGCCGTCTACACGCTTTCCGACCCGCGCGCCGAAGTCATCCGCGACCATATCGGCAGGCTCGCGGCGAAGAAGGGCGTAGAAAGGAAGTTCGACTTCTTCGTGCGCTTCGAGCGCGTCGCCAAACGCTATCTGAGCGAGAAGAAGGGCGTGAGCATGTCGAGCAATATCGACTTCTACAGCGGCCTTGCCTACGAGATCCTCGGCATTCCGCGCGACCTCTTCACGCCGCTCTTCGTGCTCTCGCGTACGGCGGGCTGGATCGCGCACAACATCGAGCACAAGCTCTACGACAACCGCATCGTGCGTCCCGCCGCCAAGTACGTCGGCACGATGGAAGACTATGTGCCGAGGGAGGAACGCTAAATGACGAAGAAAACGATCACCGTATTCAAAGGCGACGGCATCGGTCCCGAGATCACGGACGCCGTCCTCGAAATCATGGAAAAAGCGGGCGCAAACCTCGCCTATGAAGTATTCAATGTCGGCGAAGCCGAGTACGAGCGAAACGGCGCGCTGATCCCAGACGCCGGACTCGCCTCCTTTGAAAAGACGCACGTCCTTTTGAAATCCCCCATCACGACGCCCGTCGGCAGGGGCTTCCGCTCGCTCAACGTCACGCTTCGCACGAAGTACGACCTCTATGCGAACATCCGCCCCGCGAAGTCGAACGAAGCCGTCCGTACGCCCTTCCCCAAAGTCGATCTCATCACCTTCCGCGAGAACACGGAAGACCTCTATGTCGGCGTCGAGGAAGAAATCGACGAAAACACCATGCACGCGACGAAGATCATCACGCGCGAAAAAAGCAAGCGAATCTGCCGTGCCGCCTTCCGCTACGCCGAAGCGCATGGGCGAAAGAAGGTCACGTGCGTCCACAAGGCAAACATCCTAAAGCTCTCCGACGGGCTCTTTCGCTCCGTATTCTACGAAGTCGCCAAGGAATTTCCCGCTATCGAAGCCGACGACAAGATGGTCGACGCCGTCTGCATGATGCTCGTCATGCACCCCGAAAACTTCGACATCATGGTCATGCCGAACCTCTACGGCGACATCGTCTCGGATCTCACGAGCGGGCTCATCGGCGGCCTCGGCCTCCTGCCGTCGAGCAACATCGGCGATCGTTTGGCGATGTTCGAAGCCGTGCACGGCAGTGCGCCCGACATCGCGGGCAAAGGCATCGCGAACCCCACGGCATTCCTCTGGTCCGCCTGCATGATGCTCGAACACCTCGGCGACAACGAGACAGCCGCCCGCATCCGCCGCGCCGTCAACAAGACGCTCAAGGAAGCGAGCCGCCTGACCCCCGACCTCGGCGGCACGGCGACGACGCACGAATACACACAGGCGATTATTCAACGACTATAGACAAGAAAAGAGAAAACTGCCGCACCGTCGATTCTGACGGCTGCGGCAGTTTTGCTTGTGCGAAGAAAGAAAACAAGCTACAATAGAAAGAGAACTGCGGAAAGGAGATTGTCATGGCGCAAAACACAGAAGAACGCGCCCTACGTGCGTGGGAAGAATTATCCATCAGCGACAACTTCATCTTTCAGCGCGTCATGCAGAACAAGAACCTCTGCAAGCGCTTGATTGAACGCATCCTGCACATCAAAATACGAGAATTGGACTACCCGCATACAGAGAAAAGCATCGACCTGCGTCTCGACAGCAAATCGGTACGTCTCGACGTATATGTGGAAGATGAAAGCGGCACGATCTATAACATTGAGATGCAGACAACCAAGGGGCACGGCGATGAATTGGTGAAGCGAACGCGATACTATCAGGGAATGATCGACATGGATCTCTTGGGCAAGGGCGTCTATTACGATCAACTCAGACAAACCTATATCATCTTTATCTGCACCTTTGATCCTTTCGGCATGGACGAACGCATATATACCTTTCGAAACGCCTGCCTTGAAATACCGCATCTGCTGCTTGGCGACGGCGCTGCAAAGATTTTTCTCAATGCCAAGGGACTGAAAGGCGTTGTGGATGCAGACATCGAAAACTTCCTGCACTATGTGGACGGCAGGGAAGCGGCAGGCGTCTTTACAGAAACACTGGCAAAAGAAGTCGAACGGGTAAAGCATCAAGATGAAACGAGGCGAGAATATATGACACTCTATATGGAATATCAAAAACATCATCAAGAGGGTGTGAAGGAAGGGCTGCAGCGCGGCAGACGCGAGGGCAGACGCGAGGGCAGACGCGAGGGGCTGATCGCTATGGCACGCTCTTTACTGGCGCTTAATGTTCCTTTGGATGTCATCGAAAAATCGAGCGGCATGACAAGGGAAGAGATTCTTACGCTTCAGACGCCCGCTGCAAAGCATGATAGAAGATAGAAAACTGCCGCAATCGTCGATTCTGACGGCTGCGGCAGTTTTGCTTGTGCGAAGAAAGAAAACAAGCTACAATAGAAAGAGAACTGCGGAAAGGAGATTGTCATGGCGCAAAACACAGAAGAACGCGCCCTACGTGCGTGGGAAGAATTATCCATCAGCGACAACTTCATCTTTCAGCGCGTCATGCAGAACAAGAACCTCTGCAAGCGCTTGATTGAACGCATCCTGCACATCAAAATACGAGAATTGGACTACCCGCATACAGAGAAAAGCATCGACCTGCGTCTCGACAGCAAATCGGTACGTCTCGACGTATATGTGGAAGATGAAAGCGGCACGATCTATAACATTGAGATGCAGACAACCAAGGGGCACGGCGATGAATTGGTGAAGCGAACGCGATACTATCAGGGAATGATCGACATGGATCTCTTGGGCAAGGGCGTCTATTACGATCAACTCAGACAAACCTATATCATCTTTATCTGCACCTTTGATCCTTTCGGCATGGACGAACGCATATATACCTTTCGAAACGCCTGCCTTGAAATACCGCATCTGCTGCTTGGCGACGGCGCTGCAAAGATTTTTCTCAATGCCAAGGGACTGAAAGGCGTTGTGGATGCAGACATCGAAAACTTCCTGCACTATGTGGACGGCAGGGAAGCGGCAGGCGTCTTTACAGAAACACTGGCAAAAGAAGTCGAACGGGTAAAGCATCAAGATGAAACGAGGCGAGAATATATGACACTCTATATGGAATATCAAAAACATCATCAAGAGGGTGTGAAGGAAGGGCTGCAGCGCGGCAGACGCGAGGGCAGACGCGAGGGCAGACGCGAGGGGCTGATCGCTATGGCACGCTCTTTACTGGCGCTTAATGTTCCTTTGGATGTCATCGAAAAATCGAGCGGCATGACAAGGGAAGAGATTCTTACGCTTCAGACGCCCGCTGCAAAGCATGATAGAAGATAGAAAACTGCCGCAACCGTCGGTTTTGACGGCTGCGGCAGTTTTTTAGGAAACATGGATAAAACGAAGTCGCCCGGATTGGCACAGAGATGCGGATTCGATGCCGATCTGAGCGACAGCTGTGAAGCGGGGCGGAATATATCTGTTCGTTCTCAATGCGCTGCTTTGCGGCACGCAGGGCACATGCCGTAGAAATACAGCTGCTTGCCCGAAACGGCGTACCCCGTCTCGCGCTCCACCTGCTCGACGAGATCGCCCGCATCTGCCTTGTAGACGTCATCTACACGACCGCAGCTTACGCAGCAGATATGCGGATGGCTCGTCGTATTCGCGTCGTAGCGGAAGCTCTCCTCGCCGACGTTCAAGACTTGTACCAGTCCGACCTTGCTCAGAATATCGAGCGTCTTATACACCGTCGCCAAACTCATCGTCGGATACGTCGGCTGCAGCTCACTGTAGATCATATCCGCCGTCGGATGCGCCGTCGTATGGCAGAGCACGTCGTAAACAGCAAGCCTCTGCGGCGTTACCTTGAAACCCTTCTCACGCAGCATCGTCGTTACTTCCTGCATCACCATCATACTTCCTCCTTGCATATAGGCACAACCCAAGCGCGAGCAAACAGCCGCCTTTGGAAAAGCCTTCTGAAAACCTTTCTTCTAAACAATAACTCGCCACTAAAAAGAAATCTCACTAGATTAATTTTAGCGCAAGAAAGGAATTTTGTCAATCCTTTCATAGAGGAAAGTCTTATTGCACGAACAATGTTTTCGTCGCTTTTTGCCGCTGAAAAAGCAACGCGCCCCCGCGGCTTCGCAGAGGCGTGTTGCTTTTTTCGTTCAAATATCCATCGGCTCGATATGTTCATCCTGCATGAATTTCGCGAGCTTCTTGACACCGCGCATGACTTCATAATAGCTTTCGGGCGTCAGCGACTGCGGGCCGTCGGACAGTGCCTTTGCCGGATTCGGGTGCATCTCCATGATGAGCCCGTCTGCGCCTGCGGCAATCGAGGCGAACGCCATCGGGCGTACGAAGCGCCATTTGCCTGTGCCGTGGCTCGGATCGGCGATAATGGGAAGATGCGAGAGGTGTTTGATGGCAGCGACGGCGCTGAGGTCGAGCGTGTTGCGTGTATACGTCTCGTAGGTGCGAATGCCGCGTTCGCAGAAGATCACATTCGGGTTTCCCTCATTCATGATGTACTCGGCGGCATTGAGCCACTCGTCAATCGTCGCTGCGAGGCCGCGCTTGAGCATGACAGGCTTTTGTCCGCGCCCGACTTCTTTCAGGAGCCGGAAGTTCTGCATATTGCGTGCGCCAATTTGCAGAACGTCGGCATACGCGGAAACGAGCGCGACGTTCTCGACCTCCGTGACCTCGGTGACGACCTTAAGCCCCGTCTTTTCCCGCGCTTCGGCTAAGAGCTTCAAGCCTTCCTCCTCCAGACCTTGGAAGGAGTACGGCGATGTGCGCGGCTTGTAAGCGCCGCCGCGCAGGAACTCGGCGCCGCCCTTCTTGACGATCTCGGCAGCCTCCATGAGCTGCTCGCGCGACTCGACGGCGCACGGTCCCGCCATGACGACGGGCGCACCCGCGCCTATCTTGATGCCGCCGACGTCGATGATCGTCGCCATCGGGTGAAATTCGCGGCTTGCGAGCTTATAGCTTTTCGAGATGGAGACGCTCTCGGCGACGCCCGCCATTGCGTCGATCGCCAAGGAGCCCATGCGCGTCTTGTCGCCGATGACGCCGACGATCTTCTGCTGCGTACCTTCCATGATCTTAGCGTCAAGCCCCACGCTGTTGATCGCCCGGATAATGTCTTCGATATTTTCCGCTGTTGCGTCCGGATTCATAATGATGACCATAAAGATGCTCCTTTCAAATTCGCAGCCGTCAGCACGGGAAATGCGCCGAGGGTGCGCAGCCAAATGCTCTTTTCACGCACCGCCGCAATGGAAGCGGCGAGCTGTTCCTTGTCCTTGACTTCCAGCTCAAAGAAAAAGATGTACGCGCCAAACTCCGTGCGTGCAGGCCGCGACTCAATGCGCACCATATTCACACCGCGCGAAGCGAACTCCTGCAGCACTTCGCACAAACTGCCCGCACGTTTGCCGTCGATCTGCAAGATCACGAGCACCTTCTCCGGCACAGGTTCCTTGCAAAAGCGCAGCGCAGGCAGATTTGCACCCGCACGTTCGACGAGGAAGAAGCGCGTACAGTTTGCCATCGTGTCCTGAATATCCTTTGCCACGGGAAAAAGCCCGTACAGCTCGCCCGCACGCGCCGTGCAAATCGCCGCACAGCCGTCTGCCGGGCGGCTCTCGGCGACGAGCCGCGCCGCCTCCGCCGTAGAAGAAACGGCGACGAGCTTTGCATGAGGACAGTGCGCCTTCAAGTAAGCGCGGCACTGCGAGAGCGGCTGTGCATGAGAGATGACGCTTCGGATTTCGCTTTGCGGATACTTGACCATCAGCTCATTTCGCACACCCCAGATCAGCTCAAGCGTCACGGCAAAGGCATCGCTTGCGCTCAGCGTATCGAGCGTGATATTCACCGAGCCTTCGAGCGAATTTTCCACAGGTACGAGCGCACCCTTCACCTGCGCTTCTTCCACCGCCAGAAGCGCTTGGAAAATGGCGGGAAAGCCCATCAGTTCGCGCGGCTCGTCAAGAAAACTGTTCAGATGGAGCGCCGCCGCCTCGCTGTGCGTTCCCAAAGGACCGAGAAAGCCCAACGTATCCATCCTCGCCCCCCTCTCTACGAAAAAGCCCCCTTGAGCAAAAACGCCAAGGGGGCAATGCTGCTGAAAACGCTTCTATCTTATCATAGAAACTACAGCTTTGCAAGATTGAGTTTTACAAGTTTACAGTTTGTTTTCGCCGGATGAATCTCCCATATAAATTTCACATCGTAATCTTCCGGTGGAATTTACGGTTTCTTTTCGTACTGCGGCACATAGCGGATATAGATGCGCCCGTCCGCTCCTTCTTCCACTTTCGCGCATACTTCGTAGAGATCGTGGATGAACGCCTCCGTTAAAAGCTCGCGCGGCGTGCCGAGCCCCACGATGCGCCCTTTCCGTATAGCGATGAGACGATCGCAGTAGAGCGCGGCGATATTGAGGTCATGGATCGCCGCGACGACGGTGAGGTCGAGTCTCTTTACGATGTCCATGATCTGCAGTTGATACTTGATGTCCAGATGATTGGTCGGCTCGTCGAGGATCATGCACTCGGATTCCTGCGTCAGAGCACGCGCAAGAATCACGCGCTGCTGCTCTCCGCCCGAGAGACTTGAGAAGCTGCGTTCTGCACAATCGTCCATGCCGACGGTACGAAGCGAGCGATGCGCGATCGCATAATCGTTCGCATTGTCACGGTCGAAAAGACGCTTGTGCGGCGAGCGCCCCATGAGCACGACGTCGAGCACGCTGAAGTCGAAGCTGTAGAAATTATGCTGCGCCACGACAGAGATCTGCTGTGCGGACTCTCGATAAGACATCTCATCGAGTGCGCGTCCGTTCAGTGTGATCGTCCCTGCGGTCGGCTTCTGTACGCGATAGAGGCATTTCAAAAACATACTTTTGCCGCTGCCGTTGGGGCCGATGATGCCGAGAAATTCCTTCGGCTTCAGATGAAAATCCAACCCCTTGAGGATCTCCTTGTTTCCGATGAAGAGTTTTACCGCCTCCGCGAGTATTTCCATATCACTGCCCTCCGAATCCATAGGTGCGCTTCACCATGAGGTAGATGAATGCGGGTGCGCCCACAAGTGCGATCAGGATGCCGATCGGCAGCTCCGTATGTGGAATGAGAACGCGGCAAAGCCCGTCGGCGACGACGAGGAAGATTGCGCCCACGAGAGCGCTCACGGGGATGAGGCGCCTGTGATCGGTACCGACGAGCATCCGCACGACATGGGGAACGACCAGACCGACGAAGCCGATCATGCCCGCAGCAAAGACGGCGAAGCCGACGACGAGCGCACTGACGATCAGATAGCCTTGCCGATAGGCATGAAGATCGGTGCCGAGCGTGATCGCGGACGCATCGCCGAGCAGCATGAGGTTGAGAATACGGCTCTGCGACCAGAAGAAGAGAACCGCGAGCAGGGAAATGACGCCGAGCAGCGCGATATGCTCCCACTTTGCTCCCGCGAGACTGCCCATCATCCAGTAGGTGATCGTCTGAATGCCCTCCTTGTCGTTGGCAAAATAGACAATGAAGCTCGAAAAGGCGCTGCACACAGCGCTGAGCGCCATGCCGCCGAGCAGCAGCTTCATCGCATTCGCACGTCCGCCGATGTTCGCGATGAATAAAACCGCGAGAGAAATGGCAAATGCGCCCAAAAATGCGGCGATGCCGACGGCATTTTCGCCGAGCGCCGCGCCGACGCCAAGCAGGATGGCGAAGGTCGCGCCAAGAGACGCGCCCGCCGAGATGCCGAGGATGTAAGGATCGGCGAGAGGATTCTTCACGATCGCCTGCATGATGACGCCGCAGGTAGCAAGGCCCGCGCCGATGATGGCGGCGAGCAAAAGGCGCGGCAGACGAAGCAGCCAGACGATGTCATGGACAGGACCCTTGCCCGCCATGTCGATGGGCGTGCCGCTCTGTATTTGATCGAGAAGCGCAGCGGCGATCGCATCGGGCGGCAGATCGACCGTTCCGATGGAGAGCGCCCAGAAGAGTGCGCCAATGAGAAGCGCTGTGAGCAGGGATAAGAGGGCAAGAAGCCCCGCGCGTGAAAAAAATGCTTGCATAGATTATTCTCCATATATCTCGGGATATAGCCCATGAGCAAAGATCGTGATGCCGTCGTAAGTACGAATCCCCGCACTGTAGACCGCATAGAGCGGCGCCGTATAGATGCGTCTCTCTTTTACACAGGCGAGCGAGCTAAGCGCCGGATTTTCATAGAGGCGTGCGAGGATCGCATCCTCGTTGCCATAGTCGTTTTCGATGACAACGAGGAAGATCGCGTCGGGGTTCAGCTCGATCATCTCTTCCATGCTGAGACTCGTGCCGTCCGCCGCCAGATGCTCGGCGCCGAGTGCCCGAAGCATATCGCCCGCGAGCGTATCTTTGCCATAGGTACGAATCTCCTTGCCCATAAGCTCGATGACGAGAGCGCGCGGACGTTTTTCTCGATGGGCGGTCTTTTCAGCGACAAATGAGATTTCATGCTGCATCTCGCCGATGAGAGTCTCGGCACGATCTTCCCGTCCGAAGATGCGGCCGAGATTTCGGATGTCCTCGCACTCCTGCGCGATGGTCTTCGTCTTTGTCATGCGTGCAGACGCCGGTGCGATGTAAGTGTGCACGCCGCGCCCCGCCCAAAACGTTGTAGAGCGCAGTACCTTCGGAGAGAAGGTGGACGCCCAGCCGACGATCAGATCAGGCTGCATCATGAGGATCGTTTCCACGTCGAGATGTTCGAGACTTGTGTAGGGGATCGTCTCGTATGCTGCTCGGTACTCCGGTCGGATGTATTTCGCGTCCGGCACCCCCATGCCTGCAACGATGCGATCGCCCACGCCGAGCGCGAGCAGCGTCTCGATCGAGTTCTGCCAGACGGCGACCACGCGCTCCGGCGGACGCTCGTAGACCTGCGCGATGGGTTCGCCCTTTTCGTTGATGTTCTCAATCGTGACGGGCGTATACGCTGCATCCGCCTGCTCCGCTGCGCCAAGACGACGTGCATTTTCATCCTGCACCTTCACGATGGGACTGCAAGCCGTGAGCAGGAAAACGAGGCAGATGAGCAACAGATAGAAAAATTTCATCCTTCCTCCTATAAGAAAGGGACGCAGGACATTCCGCGAAAGAATAGCCTGCGTCCTTTCCTTTTCATGATCGAACGATCAGAACGTATAGCGTGCGCCGACCATGATGCTGCGGCCGGGCATGGCTGCCCCGCCGATGCCGGTCCAAGCGTTGTACGAGGTCTGATATGCCTCGTTCGTCAGATTGTTTATGGTAAGGTACCCGGTGAGATCGGGGGTGAAGCTGTAGTTGAAATTCCAGTCAAGGACGAGGAACTGACTGTCCGTGAACGCTGTCAGACTGCATCCCGTATACCAGTTCATCAAGAGTCCCGTATAGATCTTCCCCTTTTCATAGGAGAGATTGAGCGCATAGTGATTTTGCGGACGCAGACGGTTGATCTGCGTGTTGAGATCGCTGCCGCCCTGGTAGCCCCAGTTCGGGTCGAGCACCCAGCCGGGCTTCGCCATCCATTTGTCCTCCATGTGGGTGTAGGATGCGCTCATCGAGAAATGCTTGTCAAAGGCATGGTCGAACGTGATGTTGAACGACTTCTTGTCCTCGCGTGCATTGACCGCCGTACTGAAAAAATCGGCATCATCATTATCCCAAATCGGCAGCGACGCAATCGCATTGCTCATGCGCGTCCAGTCATAGTGGACGGCAAGTGCAGTGTACTGCGAGAACTCCTTGCGCACGCCGAACGTCCAAGCATCGCCGCGCTCATCCTTCAGCGGCGTCTTGAATACGCCGTCCGTCGCTGTGTAGTCGCCCTGGCGCAGCGGACGGAGAATCTTCGTCCAGCCGAAATATGTGCTGAGGGTATCGTCAAATACATATTCTGTGTTGAGTGCATAGGTGAAGACGTTCGTATTTCCTTTTCCCTGCACATCGTCCCCTGCAGTAGACGACCCATAGCCTGAGTAGTGGCTAAAACGGAGTGCAGGAGTAAGATCCCAGTTCGGGGTGATGTGAATCTTGTCCTGCGCATAGGCAAGGATAGAGTCGCGAGCCGTATGCGATTCCGCGACACTTCCGTCGTTCCGGATTCTTTTCTCATAGCTCTTCGCCTTGTCATAGGTGAGGCTCGCGATGACATCGTTCTTGCCTATGGCTCTTGCGTACTGCACTTGAAGACCATGGTTTTCTTCCTCGAACCAGCTGGTCGGCTCAGGCGCTTTGCCGCCCGTCTTGTCGAGCCATGCCTGCACCTTTGCCGGATCGCCGCCCGGGAACGGTGCGAGATGATCGCTGATCCACTGCTTGAGCTGCGCCTTCGTTGCACCTGTCGGGAATTGTGTGCGATAGTCTTGAGCAAGCGCGTTGCGTTTCTTATCGCCCCAGACATACTTATCGCGGTCGGAGTAGCGATGATGCTGATGATAGAGCCGAACGAAGCTCTCCATACGATTGTCCTTGTCGAACGTCCACTTCAACTCCCAATCGTTGTGCCTAAAGCGGCTGAACGAGTTGTACACCTTGCCGTCGAGTGCGTAGAGGTTCGCATAGCCGGGGTTGAGCGCATCTCCACTCAGGCGTGTTGGTTCCCATTTGCCTGTATCTGGGTCGACTTCACCTTGCAGCACGTTGTTGTTGTCCAATTTCCCCACAGCAGCGCCGAAAATGAT
>NZ_JBQNBV010000019.1:0-21556 GCF_052169755.1 Selenomonas sp.
ACAGCACTCCCTTCTGCTATAATCTCCTTGAGGTGAAACCATGCCTACAAAAGATATACTGCTTGAAAAGATCTGCAGGAAACCCGCACCCGCGAATTTCACGGTGCGTGAGCTCGACGCCTTGATGAAGAAATGCGGCTGTGAAAAATTCCAAGGCGGAAGAGGCTCCGGCATCGGTTATTTTCATACGGCAAGCAAGCGCATCCTGCAGTTTGACGGCCCGCATCCCAGAAAGGAACTTTATCGGTATCAAATCAAGAAAGTCCTTGCATTCTTGAAAGACATCGAGGAAATTTAAGGAGGATTCATCATGAATCTGTTGGAGTACAAAGGCTACCATGCGAAAATCTCGTTCGATGCACAAGACGCGCTCTTCATAGGCGAAGTGTTCGGCATCAACGACTCACTGAACTTTCATGGCGCGAGCGTCGCTGAACTGAAAGATGCTTTCCATCATTGCATTGACAATTATTTGGATATCTGCAAAAAAATCCAAAAGAATCCCGATAAGGAATTCAAAGGCAATTTCAACATCCGCATCCCGAGCGATCTTCATCGAAAGCTGGCGCTGGAAGCGACGAGGCACGATGTGTCTTTGAACCAATTCATCAAGGATGTCTTGACGCAGGCAACGACAGTGCCGCAGGCATGAGCTGTTTCTCTCTAGGGAAAAACCATGATGCTTCCATAAGACAAGAGCGCACTCCCCTGAAATCGGGAAGTGCGCTCCTTTTATCTTGGGACGATGGCGAAAATTTCGCCGTCGTTCTCCTCTTTAGTTGTTGAAGATATTCCGCAACGCCTGCTTGTTGACGTCGCGGTTGAGCTGCGCGAGGTGCTTCGTGAGCTTGATCTCCTTCGGGCAAGCCTTCTCACAGTTCTGGCTGTTGCCGCAGCTCGTGATGCCGCCCTTGCCCATGAGGGCTTCGAGGCGCTTCGGCTCGTCGAACTTGCCCATCGGATGAAGGTTGAAGAGCAGCGTCTGCACGGTCGGCGAAGGACCGATGAAGTCGGACTGCGGGCCGACGTTCGGGCATGCCTCAAGGCAGCAGCCGCACGTCATGCAGTGCGAGATCTCATACGTCGTCTCCGCCGTGTAAGGGTTCTGCAGCGGGGCGTCGGGGTTGTCCCACGAACCGTCGATCTCGATCCAGCCATGAATGCGCTTGAGGCTCTCGAACATGACGGAACGATCGATGAGGAGGTCGCGGATGACGGGGAACGTGCGCGCCGGCGCGAGCGTGATCGGCTGCTCAAGTTCGTCGATGAGCGAGCAGCAGGCCTGACGCGCCTTGCCGTTGATGACCATCATGCAGGCGCCGCAGACCTTCTCCAGGCAGTTGCACTCCCAGTTGACGGGAGCGACCGTCTTGCCGTCGACCGTCACAGGGTTCTTCTGGATCTCCATCAGAGCCGCGACGACGTTGAGGCCGGGACGATAGTCGACATCGAATTCCTGCTTGTAGGGGCTGGCGTCAGGGCCATCCTGACGCTCTATGATGAATCTTACTTTCTTCTGTTCTGCCATTTGCTATCTCCTCCTCTTACTCTTTCTTCGCTACGGCGTAGTTACGCGCACGCGGCTTGATGAGCGAATGATCGAACTCGTCGTAGCTGACGATCGGCTCTTCCGTCTTCGGGTCGTAGTCGACGATGGAGATGCGCATGAAGTTCTTGTCGTCACGCGGCATGAAGACGAGCTCGTCGCCGTCCATCATGCGCTTGCCGTTCGCGTCGAGGGCGATCTTGGCATGAGCGCCGCGGCTCTCGTCGCGGCAGCGAGCCGCCTTCGTGATGCACATCGCGTAGAGGATCATATTGCGCAGCTGGCGCACGAACATGGCTTCCTGGTTCGCCCAATGCCCGCGATCTGTCAAGCCGATGTTGTCCCAGCGCTTGAGGATTTCCTTGAGTTCTACGAGGCACTGGTCGAGACCGTTGTTGTCGCGCTCGATGGAAACATACTTGTACATGAGATCGCCAAGCTCGTGGTGGAGTTTGTGCGCGTTCTCAGGTCCGTCCATCTTGAGGATGCCTTCGAACTGGTCGACGACTTCCTGACGCGCCTTGTCAAGCTCTGCCTGCGTGAGGGCGTCGCCAAGCTCGCCAGCCTTCGCCATGCGCATGGCTTCGGGACCGGAGACCGTGCCGGAGTAAGCGGCGGAAAGGAGCGAGTTCGCGCCGAGGCGGTTCGCGCCGTGGTACTGGTAGTCGCACTCGCCCGATGCCATGAGGCCCTTGATGTTCGTGTGATGCAGGCGGTCGACCCAGATGCCGCCCATCGAATAGTGGACGGACGGGAAGATCTCCATCGGCACCTTGCGCGGATCTTTACCGACGAAGTCCATGTAGATTTCGAGAATACCGCCGAGCTTGCGCTCCAAGTAGTGCGGATCGATATGGGAAAGGTCGAGGTAGACGCGGTTCTCGCCGTTGATGCCGAGACCCATGTGTACGCAGACCTTGAAAATAGCGCGCGATGCAACGTCACGCGGCACGAGATTGCCGTATGCCGGATACATGTCCTCAAGGAAGTACCACGGCTTGCCGTCGCGATAGACCCAGACGCGTCCGCCTTCGCCGCGGCACGCCTCGCTCATCAGACGGTTCTTGTCGGAACCCGGAATCGCCGTCGGATGAATCTGGATGAACTCGGGGTTGCCGATGTGCGCGCCCTGCTGGTAGACAGCGGAAACAGCCGAGCCGTTGCAGATCGTCGAAGCCGTGCAGCGGCCGAACACCTGACCGGGGCCGCCCGTCGCGAGGATGACGACATCGGCGGGGAACGACTTGATCTCCATCGAGTTCATGTTCTGCGCGACGATGCCGCGGCAAATGCCGTCCTTATTTTTAATGATGCGGATGAATTCCCAGAACTCATACTTCTTGACGCCGCCCTTGACTTCCCAGCGGCGAACCTGCTCATCGAGCGCATAGAGGAGCTGCTGCCCCGTCGTCGAGCCGGCGAAACAGGTGCGCTTGTTCTTCTGACCGCCGAAATTGCGGAGGTCAAGGTTGCCTTCGGGCGTGCGCGTGAAGGGGACGCCCATGCGGTCGAACATCTTGATGAGTTTCGGCGCCGCCTCGACCATGCCCTTGACAGCGACCTGGTCGGCGAGGAAGTCGCCGCCGTAGACCGTATCATCGAAATGCTCGTATACGCTGTCATGCTCGCCTTTCGAATCCATGCAGGCGTTGATGCCGCCCTGCGCACACAGCGAATGGGAGCGCTTCACGGGGCAGTAGGAAAACAGGTCGACTTCGCCGCCGAGCTCACAGACCTTGATGGCCGCCATGAGACCCGAGAGACCGCCGCCTACAATAATGATTTTTTTCTTTTCAGCCATGTAGGTTCTCTCCTTATCTATACTTCACAAACAATCGATCAATGCATGGGAACGAAGTAGCTCACCATGAACGCAATCGTCACGAGGCTCAGAGCCACGCAGAGCATCATGGAGAAAAGACCCGTCATCTTCTGCGCACGAGGTCCCTTGACGACGCCCCACGTCATGAGGAAGGTCGTAATGCCGTTCGTGAAATGGAAGATCGCCGCGAGCATACCGATGAGGTAGAGAACGAAGACGATTGGGCTGCTCGTGATGTAGCTCTGGATCAGCTCGTAGGTGATCGGCGTGCCGAGGACACCTTTGACATAACAGCGCAGGTAGCCGACGTGCCATACGAGGAACACGAGCAGGAACCATGCCGTCCAGCGCTGGAAAGCGAAGTTCCAGTTGTTGAGGTAGCCGTACTTCGTCGGGTTGTTCTTCGCCTGCATGCAGATGTAGATGCCGTAGATCGCATGGAAGAGGAACGGGATGGCGACGGCGCCGATTTCAAGTCCGAGAAAGATCGGCTTCGGGATCAGCTCCATCATGGCGAGCTTGCCGTTCAGAGCTTCGGCGCCGCCCAGAGCCGAAGCGTTGGTGAGGATATGCTCCATGAGGAATCCTCCGAGTGCCAGCAGACCGACCAGAGAATGCAGGCGGCGGGCGTAAAAAGTTGTGTTAATCATTCTATACCTCCTATAAATTCTTTGCGCCCCGCCTCAAACGGGGGCATATAATGAAAGCGCCGAGGTGCGGCACTTCCTACAGGAATCACCGATAAATTCAGCCTCGTCATCTTGGCGCGTCTTTTCCGCCCTCTCCGCGTCGGCAAATCCTCCACAGAGCACCGCTCTGCGTCCGGTTTGCCTGCTTGATAAGACGAAAAATCCGCACCAATCTGACGGGCTTCATTTTATCAGCGCTTCCTATAACTTACGATACGGCGCCTGGCCGATCTCGTAGAAGTTATTTCCCTCGCAGTCGATGCCGACGATCGCCGGGAAATCGACGACGGTCAGACGCGCCACAGCCTCCGGACCGAGTTCCGGATAGGCGAGCACTTCGTACTTCTTGACCGACTTGGCAATCAGAGCCGCCGCACCGCCGACAGCAACGAAGTACGTCACGCCGTTCTTCTTCATCGACTCGATGACCTTCGGATCGCGCGATCCCTTGCCAATCATGCCCGTGATGCCCTGCTCAAGCATCGTCGGCGTGTAGGCGTCCATGCGGCCGGAAGTCGTCGGCCCGCACGAGCCGATCGGATCGCCCGGCTTTGCCGGTGTAGGTCCAAGGTAGTAGACGATCTCATTTTTCCAGTCCACAGGGAGCTTTTCGCCGCGCGCCAGAGCCTCGCACATGACCTTGTGCGCTGCATCGCGCGCGCTGATGATCGTGCCCGTGATGAGCACGCTGTCGCCCGCCTTGAGTTTCTTGGACTGCTCCACGGTGAACGGTGTTTCAATACGAATCTTTTCAGCCATTTTTCTTATCCTCCCATCCCGAGCAATTAAAGGACGCGATCCTTGTGGCGCATCGCATGACAGCAGATCGTGACGGCGACGGGCAGTCCCGCAATGTGCGTCGGACCCCATTCGACGTTGACGGCGAGAGCCGATACGGAGCCGCCGAGCTGAGGACCGATGCCCGTCTTGTTGATCATTTCAAGCAGTTCGCCTTCGAGCTTCGCGTACTCGGGCATAGGATTGCGCTCGTTGATGGAGCGAACAAGAGCTTTCTTCGAATAGTAGGCGGCGCGGTCCATCGTGCCGCCGATGCCGACGCCGACGACCATCGGCGGACAGGGGTTGCAGCTTGCGTGCAGGATGATGTCGAGCACGGCTTTCTTGACGCCTTCGACGCCGTCCGCAGGAACGAGCATCTTAACGCCCGACTTGTTCTCACTGCCGAAGCCCTTGGGTCCGACCGTGATCTTGAGCTTGTCGCCCGGCACGATGCTCGTATAGATGACGGCAGGCGTGTTGTTCTGCGTATTCTTGCGGTTGAAAAGCGGCTCGGCGACGACGGACTTCCGGAGATACCCTTCCGTGTAACCCTTGGCGACACCGGCATTGACCGCCTCTTCGAGATCGCCGCCTGCGATGTGCAGATCCTGACCGATCTCAAGAAATACGATCGTCATGCCGGTGTCCTGACAGATGGGGCGATCCTCGGCTTTAGCGATCTCCGCATTGCGAATGATCTGGTCGAGCACGTCGCGTCCGACCGGCGACTCCTCTGCATCGCGCCCGCGTTTCAAAGCCTCATAGACATCGTCCGGCAGATAGTAGGCAGCTTCTTTGCACATCTCGGCAACGGCTTCCGTAATCTGTTTCGCTTCGATTGTACGCAAGATAAACCCTCCCATAAGAAATTATAATACTCACATAGCTCCATCATATCATATTTTCATCGCACATTCAACACCGAAACCCTTGAGTTTCTTGAGTTTCTGCGGGAAAAAGATGAATCCTGTTCGCTTTTTTTGCACACCGAAAACAGGAGAAAAAGCGACCGTATTTCTCCCCCGATGTTCCTGCCGTTCGCTTGACGGCAAGCCTTCCTGTCGTCAAGCTCTTCCCATGCGGATAAGTTCAACCTGCGGCGGCTTCCCCGCCTCAAGCTCGACAAGCATGAAGGACGGCCGCGCCTCATCACGCGGACGCGCCACACTGCCGGGATTGAGAACGTAAACCTCGCCTGAGACGTCCTGCGCCACATGTGTATGACCGTAAACGGCAATATCTGCGCCGCCTGCCTTTGCCGCTTCGACGAGCATCTCCAAGGTGGAGCGCACGCCGTAGATATGACCGTGTGTGAGAAAGATCCGATGTCCTGCCGCCTCGACAATGATCTCGTCGGGCGTTTTGCCATCCGGCCAATCCGTATTGCCCGCGACATTTTCCACACGAGCCGCCGAAACGAGTGCGAGGTACGCCGCATCGGGCGCACAGTCGCCCGCATGGAGCCATAGATCAACCTTGCCCGCACGCTCTACGGCACGGTCGATGGCACGCCGATCGCCGTGGCTGTCGCTCATGACGCCGATCTTCATACCAGCTTCTCCTTGAGCTGCGCTGCCATGAGGCGAAGCGCCGCACCGCGATGACTGACCGCCTGCTTCTCGGAAACCGTCAGCTCCGCCAATGACTTGCCGCTCGCAAGGTAGAAATACGGATCGTAGCCGAAGCCGCCCGTACCGCGAGGGCTTTGCCGCACGCGCCCGACGCATGTTCCCTCCGATATAAGCTCCGTGCCGTCCGCATCATAGAGGACGAGCGCACAGCGAAAAGCAGCGGCGGATTCGACAGCGCCCTTCTTTTGAAGTTCCGACACGAGCTTTTCGTTGTTCGCCGCATCATCATGCCGCCCCGAGTAACGCGCCGAGTGAACGCCCGGGGCGCCTCCCAAAACTTCGACCTCAAGCCCCGAGTCGTCAGCGAGGCACGCACACCCCGTCTCTTGTGCATAAAAACGTGCCTTGATTCGCGCATTCCCCTCGAAGGTCGAAGCGTCCTCAACTGCATCGGGAAGCTCTCCGAAATCCTTGAGCGTCAAAAGCTCCACAGGAAGCTTTTGAAAAGCCGCAAGGATTTCCCTCACCTTACCCTCGTTCTTCGTAGCGACTACAATTTTCTTCATCCGATTCGCCCCACTTTCCAGACAAGCTCGCCGCCGAGCGCGTCTTTCTCCCTTGCAATCAATTCGTCAATGCCCTTTTCCGCCAGCGCGAGGAGATCCGCCAACTCCTTGCGTGAGAAGGAACGTCCCTCGCCCGTGCCCTGCACCTCGACAAAATCATAGGCTCCCGTCATCACGACGTTCATATCGACGAGCGCCGCGCTGTCTTCCTCGTAGCAAAGATCGAGAATCGGCGCACCGTCCTTCGCGATGCCAACGCTGACCGCCGCAAGGAAATCCTTGACGGGAAACGTCTTACCCTTCTCATAAAAACTCGCGCACGCTTCGACGAGCGCGACGAAAGCGCCCGTGATCGCTGCCGTGCGCGTACCGCCGTCCGCCTCAATGACATCGCAGTCCAAGGCGATCGTGCGCTCACCGAGCGCAGCGAGATCGACGACGGAGCGCAGCGAACGCCCGATGAGACGCTGAATTTCCTGCGTGCGCCCCGACTGGCGGCCTTGACACGCCTCGCGCGGCGTGCGCGTCGAAGTCGCGCTCGGCAAGAGCGCATACTCCGCCTTGATCCAGCCCGTACCCGTACCGCGCAAAAAGTGCGGCACGCGATCCTCGACGGACGCCGCGCATATCACGCGCGTGCGTCCCATCTCGATGAGCACCGAACCTGCCGGTCCCTTCTGGAAACCGCGCGTAATCTTCAAGGGGCGCAGCGCGTCAGCGGCACGTCCGCGTATTCTCTGCATGACGCATAATTCTCTCCTTCCTTATTCGTAAAAAGGCAGGGCGTCAAGCCCTGCCCCATCTCAGCCATCCTGATACTGCCGGAAGTTTTTTATAATACAGATCGGCGTTTTTTGCGACGCATTGCCGAATGGATTGTCGATGAGAAGCTTCGCGACCAGTTCCCCTCTCGTGCCGTCCGTCACACCGACGATGCGCGAACGCTTGAGGTCGTTGACGTCGGCGATGACGGCGCCGAAGCAGCCAAGCCTCTCTTTGAGACGCGCGACGACGTCCTCAGGGTCGCGCGGTCCGTAGACAATATGCTTGTCAAAAGGCGGCATCGTACCCGTCACATCGTCGATAAGCGCCGTCTGCTCGCCGCCCCACTTGTAAAAAAGCCCGCTCTTTCCCACAAGCTTGCCCAAGGATCCCGCGAAGAGCGCGGCGACGACGCGCCACTTTCCCTCGACGTTCATCAAGGACTGCATACCATGCGGACTGGCAAGACTGCCGACATCCGGGATGAAACGGCAGCAGAACTGCGCGGCACGTGAGATCTTCAGATCCTCCGGACGCACGATGCGCCCCTGCGTGATGGCGACGACGCTCTCCGCCACGGAAATCACGTCATCCTTGCCGATCTTGCCGCGCGTATACTTCTCCGCGCAGTCGACGATGTCGTCCCTGTCCGTCAAAATGCGCGTGGGAACGGGCAAGATTTCCACTTTTTCCTTCATCTTTCGCCCCTCCTCAATCGTCTGCCAAAGTCACGCGGACAAGCGCTGCGACTTCCTGCGCCCGCACGGGAATCGTCGCCTTCGAATATCTCCAAGGAGTCCTGCCCGTTTCTTGGTAAATAAGCTCCGCTGAAAAATCAACCATGTGCGAAACCGCCTCTTTAAGGCTCATGCCTTTTCGTGCGGTAAGCGTCAAATACGCCTTGACGAAGATGCTCTCGCCCGCCTCAATGAGCACCGCCTCGAAGTAATCGTCCTCACGCGGCGCACCCTCTCTCTCGGCTCTGCCGCGCACCTCGATGCCGTCGTATTGCTCATACGGAAGAAGCGGACGCACAAAAGCGTCCATGATTGTGCCAATCTGCTTGCCGACATTGGCGAACTCAAGTTTCGTGACGAGCGTCACACTCACGTCATCCTGCGCCGTGACCGCAAAGGGCGTGCGCTCCGTGAGCTTCACGACAATCTCCTCCGTACCCTCGCGGGCAAAGAAGAGCTTCACCGCGATGATGAAAAAAAGTACCGCGGCAAGAACAATACCTACTGCAATATACAAATCCCAAAACCTCCCAAAGCCCTCTTTGAGGAAACGCTTCCTCAAAGAGTTTTCGCGTCCTTCGGCGCATCTTCCCCTGCCAACGCAAGCTGGAGTTTTTCGTAGAATTTCGCAGGCAATTTCGCGATATTCCCCGTTTCCCTGCTCGTAAAAACATTCTGCGTGTGTCCGCGAACGAGCAAGCGATCATCCGTCGCCCGCCGCACCTCGTAATCGAACGCCATCTTGACTTTCGTCAACGCCGTCGGACGTGTAACGACGACGAGTTCATCGTCAAAATGCGCGGATGCTACGAATTTCGCGCTGACGTCGGTCAGCGGAAAAACGTAGCCGGCGTCCATCAAATCGCCCAGGGTGATGCCGAGCGTACGCAGGAACTCAACCCTGCCGATCTCAAACCAGCGGATATAATTCGCATGATGCACGACGCCCATAGCATCGGTATCGTAAAAATTCACGCGATGATATGCCTTTACTTCCATGACGCCCTCTCCATCTCAGCGAAACAGGTGGCTGACCGAGCGATGCTCCTGTATGCTGATGAGCACGTCGCCGATGGCGTCTGCCAGCGTGAGCACGACGATCTTATCCGACGTCTTATCGCCCAGGGGAATCGTATCCGTGACGATCAGCTGTTTAAGCGCCGAAGCATTGATGCGTTCGATGGCAGGATCCGTCAGAATCGCATGGGAGCAGGCGGCATAGACTTCCTTCGCGCCAAGGTTTTCGAGAGCTTTGGCGCCCTCGCACAGAGAGCCTGCCGTATCGACAATGTCGTCAATGAGTATTGCGGTCTTACCCTTGACATCGCCGATGAGGTTCATGACCTCCGCCACACCGGGCTGCGGGCGGCGCTTCTCGATGATTGCGATGGGCGCGTGCAGGCGATCAGCGAGCTTGCGTGTGCGCGTGACCCCGCCGAGATCCGGGGATACGACAACGATGTTTTCGAGTGCGCGCTCCTGAAAATACGACGCAAGGACAGGCGCTGCGCCGAGATGATCGACAGGGATATCAAAGAAGCCCTGAATCTGCCCGGCATGAAGATCGACCGTCACGACGCGAGATACGCCTGCCGTCTCCATGAGATTCGCGACGAGCTTCGCCGAGATCGGCTCGCGTCCGCGCGTCTTGCGGTCTTGACGCGCATAGGCATAGTACGGCACAACGGCGGTGATGCTGTGTGCGGAAGCTCTTTTGCAGGCGTCCGTCATGATGAGGAGCTCCATGAGGTTGTCATTGACCGGCTGCGAGGTCGGCTGGATGATGAAAATATCCTTGCCGCGAATGCTTTCGCTGATCATCACCTGCGTTTCCCCGTTGTTGAAATGGCCAACGTATGCATCGCAAAGCGGCACGCCGATATGCGCCGCGATTTTCTTCGCGAGTTCCGGATTGGCATTGCCTGTCATGATACATAGGTTATCAAGGTTTGTCATTTTCTGGTAGCCTCCATTTTTGCAAAAGATGCTTCTTCCTTTAAAAAACAGCCGCAGCGTGCGACGTTCTTACTGTTCTCTGCGCTTGTCCGCCCAGCCCGCAATATTTTTCTGGCGGGCGCGTGCGATGGCAAGATCGCCTGCGGGAACATCCTTCGTGACGGTCGAACCCGCGCCGATGTAGGCATTGTCACCGATATGGACAGGGGCGACAAGGTTCGAATTGCAGCCGACGAAAGCGCCGTCGCCGACCTTCGTGCGGAACTTCTTTCTGCCGTCGTAATTGACGGTGATTGTGCCGCAGCCCATGTTGACGCCCGCACCGATATCCGCGTCGCCGATATAAGAAAGGTGCGGCAGTTTCGTACCCTCGCCGACGGACGAGTTTTTGACTTCGACAAAGTTGCCGATCTTGACGTGCGCGGCGATCTTCGTATCGGGACGGATATGAACGAAGGGACCAAGCGTCGCACCGTCTGCAATTTCACATTCGTGCGCATAGCAAAAATGCGCTGTGACGTTCGCACCAACCCGCACATTTTGAAAACGCGCCTGCGGACCGATCTCACAGCCCTCGCCGACGACCGTCGCGCCCTCAAGCCATGTGCCGGGATAGATGACGGTGTCACGCCCTACGACGACATCGGCGTCGACGTAGGTCGCATCCGGATCAAGAAGGGTCACGCCCGCCGCCATAAGCTCTTCATTCTTGCGGCGGCGCAGAATCTTTTCCGACGATGCAAGCTGGGCGCGCGAATTGACCCCCAGCGTTTCCTCGTAGTCGTCAGCGGCGACAGCGAAGATTTTCTCCCCCTTCTTTCGAAGAATCTCAAGCACATCGGGCAGGTAGTACTCCCCCTGCGCATTGTCGTTTCCAACTTTTTTCAGCGCGGCAAAGAGCGCGGGCGCTTCAAAGCAGTAGATGCCGGAATTGATCTCGCGCACGGCGCGTTCCTCTTCCGTCGCATCCTTGTGCTCGACGATTCTTTCCACCGTGCCGTCCACAGCACGGATGATTCTGCCATATCCTGCTGCATCCGGCATGACGGCAGTCAAAACGGTCGCTTTGGCGCCCGACGCTGCGTGCTCTTTCGCGAGCTTTTTGAGAAGATTTCCCGTCAAAAGCGGCGTATCGCCGCAGAGGACGAGCACCGTACCTTTTTCTTCACGCAAGAGCGGCTCTGCCTGCAAGACGGCATGTCCCGTGCCAAGCTGCTCCGTCTGCCTGACGAATTCCGCCTCGCCCGCAAGCGCTTTTTCCACCGTCTCGCCGCCGAAACCCACGACGACGATATTGCGCCCAGCCCCCGCTTCCTTCGCGGCATCAAGCACATGCGCAAGCATCGCTTTGCCGCCCGCCTTATGCAGCACCTTGGGCAAAGACGACTTCATGCGCGTCCCCTTGCCTGCCGCCAGTATGACCGTTGTCAAATCTGCCATTCGTTCAGCCTCCATTGCTCAAAAAACATGTATACATCATACATTTGTTATTTCCCCAAATTTCCAAATCCAAGCAGATCAATCAACCTCGCGCTTCGCTGCTTCCATACTCAGAAGAAGTGTGCGTTCCGCCCGCTCCATGTGAGCCTCCGCCGCCTGCTTTGCCCCCTGCACGTCGCCTTGCGCAATAGCATCGACGATCTCTCTGTGTTCTTCAAGCGTTTCCTTGAGTCTGCCCGGAAACGACATAGAAGCAGAGCGAAAGCGCGTGAGCTGCTCACGCAAATTCGAGATGATGCCGACGAGACGCGTATTGCGGCTCGCCTGATAGAGGAGGTCGTGAAAGCGCATATCCGTTTCCACGATCTTTTCCATATTTCCCTCCTCGATATGACTGCCGATGGCGACGAGAAGCCGCTGCAAGCTCTCAAGCTCACTCTCCGTGATACGCTCTGCGGCAAGACCGCAGGCGAGCGAGTCGAGCGTCGTGCGTATTTCAAAGACATCGTTGACATCGCGAATCGAAAGGCTCGCGACGTAGGTGCCGCGGCGCGGCATCATCACGACATAGCCCTCAAGTTCGAGCTTTCTTATCGCCTCACGCACAGGCGTACGGCTGACGCCAAGCTCTTCGGCAAGCTGGATCTCCATGAGCCTTTGCCCTGGAGAGAGCGTACCGTCTTTGATCGCATTGCGCAACGCCTCAGCGACCACTTCGCGCAAAGGCTGGTAGCTGTCGAGGCGAATCGGCGCGAGCTTCGTTTTCTGTCCCATCAGTTCCCTCCCGCACGAATTTCGCATTTCAAAGTATATGCGCCCCCTGCGTTTTTGTACAAAAGACTTCAGCGTCCGTTTCTTCGCGCAGCTTTTTTGCCAAACTTTGCGCGCCCTTCTCGTTTTCCATCAGTGCAAAGACCGTCGGTCCCGAGCCGGACATCATGGCGGCGAGAGCGCCGCCCGCCGTCATGATGTCCTTCAAGGCGCGTATCTCGCGATGCTCCTCTATGGTAACACTTTCAAGCACATTGCACAACTCTTGACATACCAAAGAGCGATTTCCTGCAGAGACGGCGGCAAGCATTCCCTCCGTATGCGGATGCCGCACCGCCTTTTGAGCATCGTAGCGTCCATAAGCCCAAGCGGTTGACACATCGATGGGCGGCTTGGCGAGTACGACGAAAAACGGCGGCAAATCTTTGAGCCGACGCAGCACTTCACCGCGCCCCGTCGCAAGCTGCGTGCCGCCCCTGAGGCAAAAAGGGACATCGGAACCGATCTCAGCGGCGAGTGCGGCGAGTTGCGCTTCGTCTAAACCTTGTGCAAAAAGCGTATTCATGCCGATGAGCACAGCCGCTGCATCCGCAGAACCGCCGGCAAGTCCCGCCGCCATCGGAATCTTCTTCTTCAGATGAATCGCTGCGCCGCCCGCAAGCGAAAAACGGCGCAAAAAGAGCGCCGCCGCACGCCACGCGAGATTACTCTCGTCCGCCGCGAGCGCCGCGCCCTCAACCTCTAAGGAAACGCCCGCCGCCGTCTTTTCCAGCCGCACCTCGTCCGCCAAGGCGACGGACTGCATGACCATCTCTACTTCATGATAGCCGTCCGGACGTTTTCCCAAAATATCGAGCGTCAAGTTAATCTTCGCCCGAGCCAAAAGTTTCAGCAAGTGAAATGCACGATCCTTTCCATAAAATATCTTGTGAAAGTGGTTTTGCCTTACCTCGTTTAATATAGTATGCTGTTGCAAGGAATCACTAATAAATGCAGGCATCCGTATTCACACAGATGCGCCGCCTTTAAATTCTATCAATTTTTCTTCTTTCCAGCAAGTCTTAGAGAAAATTTTGGTAGGAATTAACCAACAAAAGGGCGAATCAAGTATAGAAAAGAATCCGTCCACGGAAACTACACCTCGGCGAAAGAAGGAATTCGTATGGAAGAAAACTCGACCGTGCAGGATGAGAACGCCTCTGCCAAGAAGAAACTGCGCGCTTCGTTTCTCATCGTCTTGACCTTGACACTTTTGGCATTCGCTTTCTCCCCCGGACTGCTCGCCGCCGTCACATTCGGCGTTGACCTCGGACCGCTCTCTCCCGACGAAGAGCCGCTCCTTTTCGCAGGCGTAGAGTTCGTGCTCGCTGTCTTTATGCTGATCGCCTGCAAGGACATCATGCGCCGCGGCTTCAAGATGCTCTTCAAGGCGCCGTCTGCCGACTCGCTCGTCGCCATCAGCGCCGTCAGCGCCATCGCGGCAAGTCTGCTCCTCACGGTGCAGATGGCGCTGACAGGCGAGATGCTGTTTCATCAGCTGCTCTTCACGCCGCTCGGCATACTCCTGACCTGCACACTCGGCGGCAAGTACCTTGAGGCGCGGCTCAAGGCGCGGGAGACGGCGCTTGACGATGCGGGCGTCGTGCCGCCGGGCGCTGAAGAGATGATGGCTGAACACGAAGCTGAACGCCAAAAGCGCGAGGAAGAAGAGCGGCGGCGCAAGGAATCCGAGGAACGCTACCGCAAGCTTGAAGCGCTGCGCGCCGAGGAGCGCCGCCTTGCAGAGCAAGAGGCACGGCGCGCGCGCGGCGAAGAGCCGCTCGAAGAAGAGGAAAAACTTCTCCCAACGAACGAGCAGAGCTCGTCTGAAGAAGCGCCCGATCTCCCGAAATCAACGCCGCTTTTAGCCATCACGGACAGCGCTGCTCTGCGCTTTTTCGCTTTCGGTCTCCTTCTCGCCATCGCCGACGCCGTTCTCTGGCAAACGATGGGACTTGACGCCATCCACACGGCGATCTTCTTCTTCGCCGTCCTTTTCTTCGCCTGCCCCGCCGCGCTCTTCTTCGCCGCTCCGTTCGCCGTACCCGAAGCGCTCAAAAAATGCCGCGCACAGAAGATTCGCGTAAAAAACGCCGCCGCTTTTGACACGCTCAAGCACGTCAGCGCCATCGCAATCTCGAAAAGCGGCGGCATCACGCAAGGCAGACCCTTCCTCGCCACCATCGTCGGAGAAGGGCTTTCCGACAGCACAATCCTCGGACTTGCTGCAAGCGTAGAAAACGGCAGCGCCCATCCGCTTGCACGCGTCCTCGTCGCTTCCGCCGTCAGCCGCGGCGCACGCCTCATGCGCGTATCAGCATCGAGCAGCATCCCGGGCAAGGGCGTCGAGGCACTGATCAACGGCAGACCCGTGCGGCTCGGCAAACGCGCATGGCTCGAAGAGGAAGGCGTCGACGTCAGCAGCTCCCTCACAGTGCAGGGCGACCAATTCGCTGCGCGCGGCAAGACTGCCGTCTATCTCGCCACAGGCAAGAGTGCTAAAGGCATCCTCGTATTCTCCGATGAACTTCGCGCCGACATGCCGCGAACCATCCGCCTCCTCGAAGCTCTCAACATAGAGACTGTCATGATAACGGGCGACTGCCGAAGTGCGGCAAAGCGCGTGGCAAAAGATGCCGGTCTTACCGTCTATCGCTTTGATCTTTGCCCTGCCGATAAGGCAAAAGAGGTGCAGATGCTGCAGACGCACGGGCATACCGTCGCCCTGCTCGCCGCCAAGAAGCAGGATGCAGAAGCCGCCGAAAGAGCCGACGTCATCCTCGCTATGAACGACGATGAAATCGACCCCGACATCCTCATCACTTCAAACGACGCTTCACACATTCCCCAGCTCATCCAACTCGCGAAGCGCACGATCACGACGGTACGCCTCGCACTCGCGCTCTCGTTTCTCGCCGCCGTCCTCGCCGTCATCTTGCTGCACGCCTCGCTCTTTTTCCTCGGCGATCTGCGCTTTTTACCGCTCCTCGCCGTTCTCTCCATGCTTGGCGGCATCATTGCATCTACGCTCGCGCCAACGTACCTCAGGAGCTTCAAATTTACGCCGCATACGCTTGACTACTGAAGAAATCCACATGAACGCCGCGCAGGGTTCACAGATAAAAATTTCTTTAAGCTTTATGGAAATTTCCTTATCTTAAAATTTAAATTCACCGATATATTTATGCCTTGTTTTTTGGCGTCCTATGTTTTATAATGAACGCACAAAAAATAATTATTTTCTGAAAGGAAGGGGTATTATTTATGAGTACGGCTGTCCTATCTCAATGGCAGTTCGCCATCACCTCAACGTATCATTTTCTCTTCGTCCCTCTGACGCTGGGTTTGACATTCTTCCTTGCACTCTTGGAAACCTGTCATGTCCGCACACAAGACGCGCAGTGGAAGCGCGAAAGCAGGAAACTGCTGCATTTCTTCGGCACGGTTTTCCTCATCAACTTCGCTATGGGCGTCGTCACCGGCATCGTGCAGGAGTTTCATTTCGGCATGAACTGGTCGGAGTACGCACGCTTCATGGGCGACATCTTCGGTGCGCCGCTCGCTTTGGAGGCGCTTTCTGCATTCTTCCTTGAGTCGACGTTCCTCGGCATCTGGATCTTCGGCTGGGACAGGCTCTCGCCGAAACTGCACTGTCTAGCGATGTGGCTCGTCGCTATTGGCAGCAACCTCTCAGCCCTTTGGATCATCGTCGCCAACTCCTTTATGCAGCATCCGACAGGCTACGCCATTGAGGGCAGCCGCGCTGTCATGACGGACTTTGGCGCGCTTCTCTCAAATCACTATGTCATCGGCGAGATCACGCACACATTCTTCGCTGGCATGTCGACGGCGGGCGTCCTGCTCACAGCCATCACCGCCTACAAGATCCTGCAGGGCGGCGTCGCCGCTGATCTCTTCACGAAGGCGATGAAACCCATCTTGACCTATACGCTCATCGGTCTTTTGGGCGTCGCCTTTGCAGGACACATGCACGCGCAGTATCTCAAGGAAGTACAGCCCATGAAGCTTTCTTCCATGGAAGCTCTCTGGGAGACGGAAGATCCCGCGCCGTTTGCCGTCTTTGCCATCATCAACGAGGACAAGATGCAGAACGACTTTGAGATCACCATCCCCGCCATGTTCTCCTTCATGGTCTACAACACGCCTGCCGGTGAGATCAAGGGTATCCGCGATCTGCAGGAAGAAGCGGTGGCGATGTACGGATCCGATAACTATGTACCGAACGTCACGGCGCTCTTCTGGGCGTTTCGCATCATGGTCGGCGCAGGCGGTCTCATGATCCTCATCACGGGCGTCGCGCTTCTTCTCGCGCGGCAGGGCAAGCTCGCCGACAAACGCTGTATGCTCAAAGTGCTGCTCTACAGCCTGCCGCTTCCTTTCATCGCCAACTCCGTCGGCTGGTTCGTCACCGAATCCGGCCGTCAGCCTTGGATCGTCGTCGGACTTCAAAAGACGGTCGACGCCGTCTCTCCGAACCTCACCGCGACGGATATCTGGCTGACGATCATCGGCTTCACGCTCATCTATCTCGTGCTCATCGTCTTTGCACTGGGCGTTGCCGTCCGCTTTATCAAAACCAGCCCTTCGCCGGAAAGGAGTGAAGCATAATGGATTTGAACATCTTATGGTTTGTCCTGATCGTCGTGCTCTTCACAGGATTCTTCTTCCTCGAAGGCTTTGATTACGGCGTCGGTATGCTGCTGCCCTTCATCGGCAAGACGGATGAAGAGCGCCGCATCACGCTGCGTACGATTCTGCCTGTATGGGATGGCAACGAAGTCTGGATGATCACGGCGGGCGGCGCGAGCTTCGCGGCTTTTCCGCATCTTTACGCGACGATGTTCAGCACATTCTACCTCGCGCTCTTCCTTATGCTCGTCGCGCTCATCCTGCGCGGCGTCGCCTTTGAGCTGCGCGGTCACAGGGATTCCGCCGCTTGGCGCAGCGGCTGGGACAAGTGCATCGTCTTCGGCAGCGTCGTGCCCGCTTTCCTCTGGGGCGTCGCCGTTACCGATCTCATCGCCGGGCTTCCGATCGACGCAAACATGACGTATACGAGCGGCTTCTTCGGTCTGCTCTCGCCCTACTCCATCGTCGGCGGCATCGCTTTCGTCTTTGTCTTTGCTTTCCACGGCGCGGCATTTTTGACGATGCGTCTTGCAGACAAGCATCTCATTCTGCGCGTACAGGACGTGGCAAAAAAAGCAGGCGCACTCGCTGTCGTATTCTTTGTCCTCTGCATGGGACTCACATACGTCTACACCGACCTCTATGCGAATCCCTTCGCCGCCAGTGCGCTCATTCTGGCTGCTGTCGTCTTCCTTGCATCCTATGCGAACGTGATAAAGAAGGCATCGACTGCCGGCTTCGTCTGCAGCGGTCTCGCCGTTGCTCTGACAGTCGTTGCGTTCTTCCTCGGGCTGTTCCCGCGCCTCATGGTGTCGAGTCTTTCGCCCGAATTCAGCTTGACGATCTACAATGCCTCGTCAACCCCCTACACGCTGACGATCATGACATTTGCCGCCGGCTGCCTCGTGCCCGTCGTGCTTGCCTATCAGATATGGACGTATTACATCTTCCGCAAGCGTGTGACGGCTTCCGATGCCAACCACCACGGTTATTGAGCGATCCATGAAGAAAAACCTGCTTTTTCACACACTCAAGGAAAAAAAGCATATCGTTCTTGGCCGCGCCTTGCTCGAAGTGCTTTCGGGCATCTTCCTCATTGCCGCGGCATGGGAAACGGCTTCCATCGTCAACGGAGTTTTCCTCAATGGCGCGGGACTGCACGAAACAGCATCAGATTTTCTGATGCTGTTTTTGTGCGTTCTCATCGCCTCACTCCTGCGATTTCCCAAAGGACACCTGGAAAATCGTCTTTCCGCAAGCGCGCGTTTTTTCTGCCGCAAGGCGCTGCACCGTGCGCTTCTCGCAGAAGGGCGCGATACGACGGGCATCCTAACCTTGACGTTAGAGCGCGTCGACGCGCTCACCCCGTGGTTTCGCACCGTCCTTCCGACAGCGATTTCCTTTGCTGTCCTCGTACCATCCATTCTCATCGTCAGCGCCGTACTCGACCCGCTCTCGGCGCTCCTTTTCCTCGCGACGCTTCCCATCGCGCCCTTCCTGCTCATGCTCATCGGCAAGGCGACGCGGCGTGCAAGCGAACGTCAATGGTCAAAGATGGAGGCATTGACGACAGGCTTCGGTGAGATGATCCGTGCAGCGATGACCTTGAAGATTTTTCGCCGCACCGAGGCAGAAGGAACGCATCTCGCAAAGAGCAGCCGCTCCTTTTCCGAAGCCTCTCTCAGCGTCCTGCGGCTCGCTTTCGTTTCATCTTTCGCGCTTGAACTCACCACGACGCTCTCGATCGCACTCATCGCCGTATCCATCGGCCTGCGGCTCATCGAAGGGCAGCTCGATTTTCACACAGCATTCTTCGTGCTGATTCTCGCGCCGCTCTTTTACCAGCCCCTTCGGGAAGGCGGCATCGCCTTTCACGCAGCAATGGATGCACGCACGGCTGCGGAAGCGCTCGATCCGTGGCTAACACCGCGCGATGAAGCTGCAGACGGCAGGCACGAGCGACTGCTCGTACCGCCTCGCCTTCTCGCCGAAAAGCTCACCTACCATTATCCATTGGCACAAGAATCCGTCTTGACTGATCTCGACCTCGACTTCCCCGCAGGAAAGAATACGGCGCTCATCGGCGCAAGCGGCGCAGGCAAGACGACGGTACTGCGTCTGCTCGCAGGCATTCTCACGCCTACGGAAGGAAAGATTCTCCTGAAGGACGGCGCAGGCAACGGTGAAACCTACAACCTCGCGCACCTCTCTGCCGCCTCACGGCGCTCACTCATCACCTATGTGCCGCAGGAAACGCATGTGTTCAACGCAACGCTTGCCGAGAACATCAGCCTGTGGCAAGAGGGAGCAACAGAAGACGCCCTGCGTGCCGCACTTGAACAGGCTGCGCTCGGCGACTTTCTCACCGCACTGCCTATGGGACTTGACACACCGCTCGGCGCAGGCGGGCATCCGCTGTCTGCCGGCGAGCGTCGTCGCTTGGGTCTTGCGCGAGCCTTTTTCCAAGCGCGTCCCCTCGTAATCTTAGACGAAATCACAGCGGGGCTTGACAAAGACACGGAGGCGGCTGTTCTCAGAGCCATCCAGGCGTTCTCGCACCGCCGCACCTTGATTCTCGCCTCGCATCGCCCCGCGCTCATCGCTTGGGCAGACCACGTCATAGATTTGGGAGGAATGCCGAATGACTGAAATCTTACGTCTTATGCGCTTGGCTTCCCCCGCGAAAGGACTTCCCGCGCTCCTCGCCGCTTTTCTCGCCGTGCTTTCCGGCCTCTCGCTCATCGGCGCCGCCGCATGGATCATCGCCAGCGCCGCGCTCGCGCCGCCTCTTTCCGCGCTGACGCTCGGCATCACCTGCGTGCGTGCCTGCGGCGTATCGCGCGCCGTCTTTCGTTACCTCGACCGCCTGCTCTCCCATCGCCTCGCATTCGCCTGCTACGAAAAGCTGCAGCTCGCAACCTACCGTCAATCCGTGGAAAAACTGCCGCTCCGAGAGGGAACCATGCGTGAGGGTGAATTTCTGCATGATCTTCTGACAGGCTGCGAAACACTGCGCGACTTCTACCTGCGCACCGTACCGCCGCCCTTGCTCGCAGGTCTGCTCACACTCCTCACCTCTCTCTCTCTCCTGCCATTGAGCGCTCTCGGCGCAGGTCTTGTCGCAGCGCTTTACCTTCTGCATCTTAGTCTGCCGCATCTCATGCTTAAAGAAGAGCACCTTCGCACCGAGAGCGCCGCCTACCGCAGCACGCTTCTCAATCTCGTCGATGGACGCACAGAACTGCACCTTGCAGGCGCAGTTCCCCATGCCCACAGAACCCTCGACGCTGCCGCCCAAATCTTCCAAAGAAAACAAGATGAAAAGCTTCAAAAGCGCGAATGGCTCTTCACACTGCTTGATACTCTGCGCGTCAGCCTCTGGGTCACGCTCATGCTGCTTCTCCTCCCCTCTGTCCAAACAGGTGCGATCAGCGGCATCGAATATGCTGTATGGGCGCTCGTCCTGGAAACCGCCCTCGCCGAATACCGCGCCCTGCCTGCTGCCGCACTCGGCACAACCGCCGCCATACAGGCGGCAGCAAACATCCTGCCCAAAGGCATACATAGGGCACAATCAAATGACGTACAGGCAAAAGAAGCTGCGTTTCAGCCATGCACCGAAAATGACGCCCCCATCTTAGAAGCGCAGAACATCAGCTTTGGCTATCAAAAAAACCTTCCTGTCCTAAAAGATCTCTCCTTTTGCATAAGACGCGGCGAACATACAGCGATCATCGGTGAGAGCGGCGCCGGCAAGACCACTCTCGCAAGCCTGCTGCTGCGTCTATGGGAAGTTGACAGCGGTACCATTCGCTTCAACGGTACGGCATATACGGCTCTGACCGCAGACGCGGTGCGCTCCCTCTTCGGCGCTGCGCTGCAGGGCAGCTACCTCTTCCGTACATCCGTACGTGCCAACTTCCTGCGTCTGCACGAAGAAATCACGGAAACGGCCATATGGCAGGCGCTCGAAACAGCGCAGCTCGCCGATGTCGTCCAAGCTTTGCCGCAAGGTCTTGACGAACCGCTTGGAGAAAACGCATCACGCCTTTCAGGAGGACAGCGAAGCCGCCTCCTAACCGCTCTGGCGCTTGCCTCCGACGCCCCCCTGCTGCTGCTCGACGAACCGACTGCAGGGCTCGACGCCGCACGCGGTGCAAAACTCCTCACCGCCATACTCGCAGAACTCGACAAAAGGGGCGGCACGCTCATCGTCATCACACACGA